>DASWFA010000790.1:0-3362 GCA_036394475.1 Binatia bacterium | reverse complement strand
AAAACCGCCGAGAACGCGGCCTGGAGCTATGGCGAGCCGCTGCCGCCCGCGGCGGCGCTCAAAGATCATTTCGCTTTTCAATGGGACGCGCTGGACGCGTGGTATGAGGAGGAAGAAGAAATCTACGTTCACGCGCGCGATCCCTACAAGCGGGTCGACGCCATCCGGAGCGCGCGCCACGTGCGCGTCGTCGTCGGCGGCGAGACGGTCGCCGACACGCACCGGTCCCGGCTGGTTTTCGAGACCGGCCATCCGACGCGCTATTATATCCCGCTCGACGACATCCGCGGCGATTTATTGGTGCCAAGCGACACGGTCTCGCGCTGTCCTTATAAAGGCATCGCTTCCTACTGGTCGGTCCAGGCCGACGGCCGGATCTTTCCCGATCTCGCCTGGAGCTATCCCGAGCCGATCCCGGAATGCCCCAAGATCAAGGGCCTCGTCTGCTTCTTTCAAGAGCGCGAGACGACGATCTTCGTCGACGGCGAAGAGATGCCGCGCCTCAGCACCAAGTGGTCGCGCTGAAAAAAGTGGTCAGTGAGTAGAGTGAGCAGTCGATGAAGGCGCTGCGTTGGGACGGACGGACTTTAGCCTTCGAGTCCTCGCATCCCGCTCCGGCCGCCTCGGATGAAACGGCCCTCGTCCGCGTCCGTCTCGCCGGCATCTGCTCCACCGATCTCCAGATCTTCAAAGGCTACCTGGGCTTTCGCGGCGTGCCCGGCCACGAGTTCGTCGGCGAAGTCGTCGAAGGGCCCGTCCCGCTCATGGGCCGGCGCGTCGCCGGCGAGATCAACTTCGCCTGCGGCCGCTGCGATTATTGCCGGCGGGGCTTGGGACGCCACTGCCCCGAGCGGAGGGTCATGGGCATTCTCGGCGCCGACGGCTGCTTCGCCGAGATGGTCGCCGTGCCCGCGCGCAATCTGCACCTTGTGCCGGAAGGCGTCCCGGATGAAGCCGCGGTCTTCACCGAGCCGCTGGCGGCTGCCTTCGAGATCCTCGAGCAGGTCGAGATCGATTTCACGCGCGAGGTCGTCGTCTTCGGCGACGGCAAGCTCGGCCTCCTGTGCGCCCAGGCGCTCGCCACGACCGGCGCGCGCGTGACGCTCGTCGGCCGCCACCCGGAGAAGCTCCGGCTCGTGAAGCCGGCCGGGGTGCGCGCGGTTTTGCTGGCTGACTGGCGGCCGCGGCCCGCGGAAATCGTCGTCGAGGCGACCGGCTCCGCTTCCGGGCTCGAAACGGCGCTCGCCGCCGTCGCGCCGCGCGGCACGCTGGTGCTCAAGAGCACGGTCGCGGAGGAGCACAGGCTTTCGCTCGCGCCGCTGGTCGTGAACGAGATCACCGTCGTCGGGTCGCGCTGCGGCGTTTTTCCGCCCGCGCTCGCGGCGCTGGCGGAGAAAAAGATCGCCGTCGCGCCGCTGATCGAAAAAGTTTATCCCCTCCGCGACGCCCTCGCGGCCGTCGCGCACGCCGGCCGGCCCGGCGCGCTCAAGGTGCTGCTCGACGCCTCGGCGCGCTAACGCTGCGCATTTTTGTTGACACGGACCAAAGAATCTTTTAGCCTGCGCGAGCCCGCGCCTCGGGCGAGCGCTCGATAGCCCGACCGTAATACTTACGACAACAGGAGGCCCCCCGTGAACTATTTCCGACCCTACTCGTTTCCCGCCGAGCCGGCCGTTTTCGCCGCCTGGGACTCCCAGGTCGCAACCGCCAGAGAGACGCCGTGGCTGGAAGAGTTATTGGCCGAGGCCGGGAGCGGGCTGTTTCCGCTGTTTGCCGCCCGCTACGCCGAGATCAGCGCCTTGCCGCGGCGCGCGCGCCGCGCGCTGCAGCGCCGATTGGCGCGCTCGCGCGAGCTGGCCTTGCCGCCGGAGCGGCGGCGGCAGCTCGCCGGCTCGCTCGCGGGCGCGGCGCTCCTGCTCGCGCTCGGGCAGGGGACGGCGCTGGCGAACACGATTACCGTCAACACCGCCGCTCATGGGGTCAAGAGCGACGGCAAGTGCTCTCTGGTCGAGGCGATCGACAACGCCAACGACACGGGCACCGGCCAGCCGCACGCGGACTGCGCGGCGGGCGACACCGATCAAAATAATATCGACACCATCATCCTGGCGAAAAAGACCTTTACCCTGACCTCGTCGTCCGGCTCCTTCTACGGCTCCGACACGGGCCTGCCTTTGATCACGAGCAAGGTCACCATTCAAGGCAACGGCGCCAAGATCGTCCGTAAGAAAGGCGCGCCCTCGTTCCGCCACTTCGCCGTCGCCGGGAACGGTTCCATTGACCAGCTCCGGCTCTATGGCCTTACTTTGGGCGGCGGGTATTCGAACAGCCACGGCGGCTCCATCGTCAACTACGGCCGCCTTTACATCTACGACAGCGTTATCACGGGCAACGGAGCCGGCGGCTACGGCGGCGGTCTCGACACCGTGGAGGGCCGCCTGCGCGTCCACGACACCATCATCTCGAAAAACTTCTCCTATCGCTCCGGCGGCGGCATCGGCAATTTCCATGCGGACGCGCGAATCTATAACAGCACGATCACGGGGAACGCGGCGTACAACGGCGGCGGCGTGCAAAACTTTCAGGCCGGCTTGCGCATCTACGACAGCATCATCTCTTTCAACGCGGCCTATGGCGACGACCAGAGCGCGGGCGGCGGCATCCACAACGAGGACGCCGGCGCATTCGTCTACGACAGCCTGATAACCGGGAATTATGCCTCTTACGAAGGCGGCGGAATCAATAACTTCGACGGCTACCTCAAGGTCGATCCGACCACGATCTCGAACAACACGGCGCCTTTGGGGGGCGGCATCGCCAACCGCGACGGCTCGACGGCTAGATTGAACAACACGACGATCACGGGGAATAAGGCCGAGCTCGGCGGCGGCATATTCAACGTGAACGGCGCCACCGCCTACGTCGGTAACAGCACGATCACGAAGAACACGGCTTTCGGGCCGGGCGGCGGCGTGTATAACGACGCCTGGTTCGTTATGGAAGACAGCAGCGTGACGAAGAACAAGGCGTCGTCGGGCGGCGGCGGCATCCATAACAACGGCACATTCGTCGACAACGGCGGCGACCTGATCAACGGCAACAAACCGACGGACCTGGGGTCTTGATCTAATACGCTTCCAGCCCAGCATCTTTCCGGCATCTTCGCAGCCGCCGGGTGTAGGATCTCTCCGCATCCGGCGGCGGGTTTAATCTATCTTCTTTCTCTCCTGTAAACCTTTTCCTTCGACCCTCGTCTAAGTAAATGCAGCTTTACTTAGCTAGGGTCTTTACCTGCATGTTTTGCAAAGTACGCCGTTTTTTTGCCCCACCCGACATTCTTCATGATTTTAAGGAGCTCTTAT
>DASWFA010000789.1:0-3954 GCA_036394475.1 Binatia bacterium | reverse complement strand
AAGTTCAGCGCCGACCCCAAGTTTCCCGTCGGGACCGAGCCGCTCCGCGACGAGGAGGGAAAGCTCGTCGGCTACCGGATCAAAAAAGGCGTGCTCGGCATCAGGGAAGACATGGACGTGATGCTGGGGAGCGACCAGAAGACCGAGGCGGTGTTCCGGGCGCGCAAGGAAGCGCCGCCCTGGCAGGGGCCGGAGCGCAACACCTACGACCGCTATCTCAAGCTGTTTCACGACGAGAGCGCTTTCTGCAACAGCGTGCCGCACGTGATCGCCTACGAAGAGCAGCCGTGGGAGTGGTGCCGGCAGGGGCGGCTCAAATGGTTCACCCACCCGGAGATGAACAGCGCGGCGCGGCGGGTCTGGCTGTACATGCAGGAGATTCCTCCCGGGAGCCGGTCGGGGCGGCACCGGCATATGACCGAGGAGCAGGTGCTCGTCATCGAAGGACGCGGCCACGACGTGCACGACGGCGCGCGCTGGGATTGGGAGCGGGGCGATCTGGTCAGCATCCCGGCGATGGCGGAGCATCAGCACTTCAACGACGACCCGGAAAATCCGGCGCTCTTTTTGTCCTCCATGCCGAGCGTCGGCGCCGGCCTCGGCCTCGGCGGCATCGAACAGCTGGAGGACGCGCCGGAATACGCGGCTGCGCAGCCGGCGGAAGGATAGCGCAGACCATGGCGGATCGAAACGCGGAGCGCGGCGCGCGGGCGGAGACGAGCCCGGAGCTTTACTACGACTACGAGGCGCGCTTCGTCAAGCAGCGGCGCGAGCAGGAGCGGATCAATTTTCTGCCGCGCGTGATCAAGCCCGCCATGTTCGCCAGGGGGGAGTTCGCGCTCGGCGACATGCGGGTGTTCAGCCGCTACACCGTCGCGCCGCTGAGCGCGCTCACCTGCGGCTTTCTCGCGCTCCCGCCCGGCGCGGCGACCGAGCCGCGGCGCATGATCCCCTCGCTGGTCGCTTACATCATCGAGGGGAGCGGGGCGTCGGTCCAGGAGGGCGCCGAAATACCGTTCGCCGCGGGGGACGCGGTCATCGTCCCGCCCTACACGACGCACCGCTTCGTCGCGGACGGGAAAGACGGCCTTCGCGCCTGGCTGCCGCAGCTCAGGCTGTGGCACGGGCAGGGACTCTTGCGGCGGGACGGGGCGCCGTCGGACGACAAAACCGCCGCGCTGTTCGAGGCGCGGCGGCGGATTCGCGAGCCGGGCGCCGGCGCCACCCGCTACGATTGGTTTTTGTCCCGGCTCGCGGAAGAGAACCGGGTCGAGCGCGAGGGGCCGCGCGTGATCCGCGGCGCGGAGTGCGCGTGGGAGGCGACGCGGCAGGGGCGGCTCAAGTTTTATCTCAGCCGGTGGACCGAAGCGGCGGCGCGCGGTCTGGACCTGATGGCGCAGGAGATCGCTCCGGGCGGGCAGAGCGGCGAGCACCGCCACATTTTCGAGGAGCTGCTGCTCGTCGCGAGCGGCCGCGGGCACGACCTGCACGAGGGGACGCGCCATCCGTGGGAAGAAGGGGATCTGATCTGCGTTCCGCCCATGATCGCCCACCGGCACGTGAACGACGGCGCGGCGGCCGCGCGGCTCGTTTCCGTCTGGCCGCGCCAGCCGGGGCACGAGTGCCTCGGCGGCATCGAGCAGATCGGCGACGCCCCGGAATGGAAGCCGTGAGCCGATAACCCCCGGCGGATACTTCGCGGAGCGGCGCGGGCGCGACTATGGCAGTTGCCAACCGAATCGGAGCGTTGAATCTATTCGCCTGGGCCCTCGTTTGCCTCCTGGCGTCCGCCGGGACCGGCGCGGGACAAAATATTCCCATCCGGATCGCCTACGCCACGACTTCGGGAATCCGCCTGCCGCTGTGGATCGCCGAGGAGGCCAGGCTCTACGAGAAATACGGGCTGGACGCCAGGCTGGTCAACATCCCCTCCGGCAACACCGCGATCAGCGCGCTGGTGAGCGGCGAAGTCGACATCGTCAGCGGCTCCGGCTCGGCGTCCATCGTCGCCGCCGGGCGCGGCCTGCCGGTGGTGATCGTCGCGAGCTTCGGCAGCACGACGTACAAGCTGGTCGCCAATCCGGGCGTGACCGATCTGCGCGGTAAAATCGTGGGCACGAGCCGGATCGGCAGCACCACCGACTTCGCGCTCCGGCGCGCGCTGTCGAAGCTCGGGCTCGCCCCGGACAAGGACGTGAAGATTCTCGCCACCGGCCTCGGCGAGGCGGACAAAAGGATCATGCTCATGCTGCAGGGGCGGATGGACGGCACGATCGGCAGCCCGGAGAGCATTTTCGCCGCGGAGACGCAGGCGAAGGTCAAGATAGAGATCCTCGCCGACCTCGAGGAGATGGGGATCTACAACACCGTCGGCGACCTGTCGACCCGGACCGATCTGTTGAGGCACCGCCGCGATTTTTTGCGCGCGTTTTTGATGGCGGCGAGCGAGGCGATCGCGCTCGGCAAGACGAACAAGGCGCTCGCGCAGCAGGTGATCGCGAAGCGGATGAAGATCGCCGACCGCAAGCGGCTCGACGTCGTCTACGACGCCTCGCTCGGGCGGATGCCCGGCAAGCCGTATCCGCGCGAAGCGGCGGTCCAGCTCGAGCTGGAAAGCGTGGCGTTCACCGATCCGCTGTTCAGAAACAAAAAGGCCGCGGAGTTCATGGACGGCGGCATCGTCGCCGAGCTCGACCGCAGCGGGTTCTTCGACCGGCTGCGCTGAATGGGAGGACGAAAATGGCGGGAAAGGGAAGCTCCATCGGCGGGTCGGTCGTCATCGCGCTCGTGACGCTTTTGGCGCTTCTCGGCGCGGGGGCGGCCCGCGCGGCGTCGGTGGAAGAGCGTTTGGACCGGCTGAACCGCCTGGCCGACAAGCCGCGCGCCGAGACGCTCGAGCGAGAGGCGCGTAAGGAGGGCGAGGTGGTCTGGTACGCGGCGATGGCCGGCGACCGGGCGGGCGAGCTGATCCGGGCCTTCGAGAGCCTGTATCCGTTCGTCAAGGTCAGGTTCCAGCCCGGCGGCGCGGGGCGCCAGCTCGAGCAGCTTTTGGTGGAGCACCGCGCCGGAAAGCCGCGGGCCGACATCCTCAACACGCGCCGCTCCTACGTCGGCGTGATGGCCAAGGCCGGCGCCATCGCGCGCTATCGCACGCCTCTGCGCGCGGCGCTGCGCGAGGGCTTCAGCGACCGGGAAGGCTTCGTCAACGGCATCTACGCCCAGCCGCGGGTGTTTCTCTACAACACCCGCATGGTCGAGCGCGACAAGGCGCCGCGCTCGCTCGACGACCTCGTCGATCCGCGCTGGAAGGACAAGCTCGGCATGGACAACACGGATTACGACTGGCTGGCGTCCCTGATCGACGCCTACGGCCGCGGCCGGGCGCTCGAGTATGCGGGCCGGCTGGCGAAGCAGCGGCTCGACATGCGGCGCGGGCCGACTCTGCTGGCGCAGCTGGCGGTGGCCGGAGAGTTTCCCGTCGTGGTGGACGCGTTTCCCGAAGAGGTGCTGCAGCTGAAAAACGCCGGGGCGCCGGTGGATTTCATATTGTCCGAGCCGTTCGTGCCGGTGAAAACGCCGACGACCGTGTCGCTCGCCGCCGCCGCGCCGCACCCGCACGCCGCGGCGCTGTTCGTCGATTTTCTGCTGTCCAAGCCGGGACAGGACGTCATGGCGGCGCAGGGACGCTGGGCCAGCCGGAAAGACGTGGGCTACGCCGTCGATCTTAAGGGCAGGAAGATGCAGATCCCCAAGCCGGAGTGGGACGAGCAGCAGACCGAGCTCATCAAGCTCTACAACGGCGTCTTTTTTCCCGGCTAGCGCGGCGAAAGGGGAGCGATGTTTTTTTCCGGAGGTTCCATGCGCGCGATGACGCCGGCGCGAGCGGCGCGCCTGCTCTCGATTCTCTCGTGCCTCGCCTATGCCGGCAACGCGCCGGCCGAGGACATCAAAGTG
>DASWFA010000788.1:0-1779 GCA_036394475.1 Binatia bacterium | reverse complement strand
CGCTGACGGCGCTGGGCGGGAGCTACAACCTCCAGCGCGGCCTGGCCATTTTTTCTCCTCCGGAGGGCACGCCGCTCACGCCCTTCATCGCCGTCGAGGCTTACCACGAGCTCGGGCCTTTCAAGAACCCGGAGGATTTCGTCCGCTATAATATTTTTTCCAAGTTCACCCTGCTCTCGAACGCCACCTCCAACCTGAGCCTGACGGGAACGTTTTTCAAAAGCTCGTGGAACGCCTCGGGCGAGATCCCGCTGCGCGAAGTGAAAGCCGGGCGCCTCGGCTGGTTCGGCGCCATCGATCCGAGCGAAGGCGGCAGGACCGAGCGGCAGAACGTCAACCTGATCTACAACTTTGAAGACGCCAACCAGTCGTTCAACGCGCAGGCGTGGGCGTCGCGCTACCGTTTCGATCTATTTTCCGACTTCACCTTTTTCCTGAACGATCAGACAAACGGCGACGAGATCGAGCAAACCGACAAGCGCATCTTCGGCGGCAGCTATCTTAACTACAAGCGCCATTACAGCCTCTTCGACATACCGATGGAAACGCTCCTCGGCTTTTCCAGCCGGACCGACCACGCCGATGTGGGGCTGTTTCACGCGAAAAAAGGACGGCGCTTCGTCTCGCCCCTCACCTCCTTATCTACAATTTCAAGCTCGCTCGTGAATCAGACCAACCTCGCCTGGTACGCCCAGCAGGAGTTCCGCCCATACACCTGGCTCCGGATGCAGCTCGGCGTCCGGTTCGACAAGTTCTTTTTCGACGTGCGGAACCTCGCCAGGAACGCGGAGAAAAAACCTTCCGGCAAAGCCGAAGACTTCATCGCCAGCCCCAAGCTCAACCTCGTCCTCTCGCCTTTCGCCGACAACGCCGTCGCCAAGCGCTCGGAGATTTATCTCAACCTCGGCAGCGGCTTTCACAGCAACGACGCGCGCGAAGTCGTCACCGACCCGGCGAAGACGGCGCTGCCGCGCGCCATCGGCGGCGAGGCCGGCTACCGGACCAAGCTCTTCGACCGGTTCGACGTGGCGGTCGACTATTGGGCGCTCAACCTGGCGAGCGAGCTGGTCTGGGCCGGCGACGAGGGCACGACCGAGGCCAAGGGGCGGACGCAGCGCCACGGCGTCGAGGGGGAGTTCCGCTACCAGATATTGGATTGGCTCAGCGCCGATCTCGACACGTCTTATACTTTCTCGAAGTTCGTCAAGACCGGGCAGGCGGTGCCGCTCGCGCCCCATTTTTTGGCCTACGGCGGCTTCACCGCGCGCCATTCTTCGGGGCTCGAAGGGCGCATCCAGATGCGCCACGTGGGCGACCGCTGGGGCGACGAAGACCGGGTCCAGGTCGTGCGCGGCTATACGATCTTCGATCTGCTCGCCAAATATAAATGGGACCGCTACGAGTTTCTTTTCTCCATCAACAACATTGCCAATACGAGATGGAAAGCGGCGCAGTTCTTTCATGAGTCGCGGCCGCGGCCCGGGGGGCCGGTAACAAACGACATCCACTTCACCCCGGGCGAGCCGCTGACGATCAAAGCCGGCATGACCGTGCATTTATGGTAAAGAGCCCGACTTTGAACATCGCCTTTCTCGCCTCGGCGCTGCTCCACGTCGCGGCGATCCCGGTCATCGCGAAGCTCGCGGTGAATTCTTCGCGCGCGGAGCCGAACATCATCCTGGTCGATTTTGTCGCCGCGCCGCCGGAGATGGAAAAGCCCGGGCCCGCCGCCGCTCCCGCGCCGCCGCCCAAATTGGCGGCGCAGCCGGCGCCGCCGCA
>DASWFA010000787.1:0-4219 GCA_036394475.1 Binatia bacterium | reverse complement strand
TCCGGGCCATCGGCTTGAGCCCCAGCGCCTTCGCCTTCTCCGGGCTGGCGACGAGCACGGCAGACGCGCCGTCGGAGATCGGCGAGGAGTTGCCCGCCGTGACGGTGCCACCGGTCTTGCGGAATAGCGGCTTCAAGGCCGCGAGCTTTTCCATCGACGTGTCGGGCCGCGGCCCTTCGTCCTTGTCGATCAGGATTTTGTCGCCTTTCTTTTGCGGCGCCTCGACCGGCACGAGCTCGTCGCGGAAGCGGCCGCCCGCGGCCGCGGCCACCGCCCGCCGGTGGCTCTCGAGCGCCCAGGCATCCTGGTCCTTGCGGCTGATGTCGTATTTCTCGGCGATGTTCTCCGCCGATTCGCCGTTGGTGATGAGCGCGTACATCTCGCCGAAGCGCTTGTTGGGGAAGCGCCAGCCGACCGTGCTGTCGTATACCGTGATGTTCCCCTGCTGGAAGGGCGTCGCCGCCTTGGCCATGACCAGCGGCGAGCGCGTCATGCTCTCGACGCCGCCGGCGATGAACAGGTCGCCGTCGCCGACCGCGACGGCGCGTCCAGCCTGGTTGATCGCCTCCAGCCCCGAGCCGCAGAGCCGGTTCACCGTGCAGCCGGGGATCTCCATCGGCAGTCCGGCGAGCAGCGCGGCGTTCCGCGCGACGTTGCGCGAGTCCTCGCCCGCCTGGTTGGTACAGCCGAAAAAAACGTCCTCGACCTCGGCGCCCTTGATGCCGGTGCGCTGGACCAGCCGGGCGATGATGTGCGCGCCGAGGTCGTCGGTGCGGATGTCCTTTAAGATGCCGCCGTGCCGCCCCATCGGGGTGCGCACGGCGTCGACGATGACTGCTTGTTTCATAGGCTATCCAGTGAGCAGTGGGTCCGTGAGCGCGTGGCTGCTCACGCCTCACTTTTTGTATTCGTAGAATCCTTTTCCGCTCGCCTCGCCCACCCGGCCGGCGAGGACCATTTTTTTTATCAGCGGCGCCGGGCGGTAGCGGTCGTCGCCGGTCTCGCGCTGGAGCCCTTCCAAAACGGCCAGCACTTCGTCGAGCCCGGCGCGGTCGGCCCAGCCGAGCGGTCCCGAGGGATAATTGACGCCGAGGCGCATCGCCGTGTCGATCTCTTCCGCCGCCGCGACGCCTTCGTCCAGGCTGCGCGCCGCCTCGTTGACGATCAGGCTCAAGATGCGCGGGAAGACCCCTCCGGGCGCGTCCTTCACCCGCTCGGGCTCCTTCCCGAGCGCGCGGAAAAAATCCTCCGCCGCTTTTAGCGCCGCCTCTTCGGTTTTCAAGCCCGCGCTCAACTCTATCACTTTTTTGTCCGTTAAAGGATAGAACGTGGCGAAGCCGACGACGCGCTCCGGGCGCGCCGTCCAGGAGGCGATGCGGGTCGTGGAGAAGCCCAGGCACGCGGTCAGGACCACCGACGACGGCGCTTCGGCGTCGAGTTTCTCGATCACCCCGCGCTTCCGGTTTTCATCCCCGGCCTCGGTCTCGATGATCAACGAGCCGGACCCGGCGCCGCCGTCCGGATAGAGCTTCGCTGTGAAGCCGGCGGCTTGAGCGAGTTTCACGAGCTCCCCGGCCAGACGGCTCCGGCCGGCGACGGCGACGCTACTTTTTGTCATAAGTGTAAAAGCCCCGGCCGGTTTTTCGCCCCAGGTTGCCGGCCTGGACGAGCCGGTGCTGGATCGGGCTCGGGCGAAACCGCGGATCGTGGAAAAAAGAATGGTACAGCGACTCGGTGGCGGCGAAGTTGATGTCGTTGCCGATCAGATCCATCAGCTCGAACGGCCCCATCGGAAACGCGCCGGCGCCCTTCATGATCCTGTCGATCGTCTCCACCGTGGTATCGCCGTCGCCCAGGATGCGCAGCGCCTCGTTGTAAAACGGCCGGGCGATGCGGTTGACGATGAATCCCGGCGTGTCCTTGGCGCGCACGGGGGTCTTGCCCATGTCGCGGATGAGCGCGGTGGCGCGGTCCATCGCCGCGGCGCTCGTCCGGTCGCCCTGGACGACCTCCACCAGCGCCATCAGTGGCGGCGGGTTGAAAAAATGCGTCCCCAGCACGCGCTCGGGCTTTTCCGTCGCTCCGGCGACGGCGGTGACGGCGAACGACGACGTGTTGGTCGCCAGCAGCGTTTCCGGGCCGCAGACGGCGTCGAGCTTCTTGAACACTTCGCGCTTCAAGTCGAGCTTTTCCGGCACCGCTTCGATAATCAAAGCCGAGCCGGCGAAGTCGTCGAGGTTGAGCGTGGAGCCGAGGCGGGCGACGATCTCGGCCTCTTTTTCGGCCGTGAGCTTGCCGCGCTCCTTGCTCCGCTGGAGAAAGCTCTTGATCCGCTCCATGCCCCGGTCGATGAACTCCTGCGAGACGTCATAGAGCAGGATCTCGAAGCCGGCCTGCGCGGCGACCTGGGCGATGCCCGCGCCCATGGTGCCGGCGCCCAACACTCCGATTTTGGCCGTCTTGTCGCTCATAAATTTTTCAGTTCCTAGTTTCTCGTTTCAGGTTTCAAGGTTAAGAAGTCGGGATCAACGGTCCAACCGCTTCGTTTCATTCTCGAAACTAGAAACCCGAAACCCGAAACTATTTCCCTGTGAACACCGGCGCGCGTTTTTCGATAAAGGCGCGCACGCCTTCGTCGTAATCGGCGCTCCGACCGGCGATCTCCTGCAGATAGGCCTCGTATTCGAGCTGGTCGGCGAGGTCGCGCATCATGGCGCGGTTGACCGCGCGCTTGATGAGGCCGATGCTGCGCGGCCCGCTCGCGATCT
This sequence comes from Binatia bacterium, assembly GCA_036394475.1. Lineage (GTDB taxonomy): Bacteria > Desulfobacterota > Binatia > UBA9968 > UBA9968 > JAJPJQ01. The sequence goes on along the minus strand of DASWFA010000787.1, from coordinate 1,451 downwards.
TCTCGGCGATCTGGCGCGTAGCGGCGGCGAGCTCGCCCGCCGCCACGACCTTGGCCACCAGCCCGATGCGCAGCGCCTCGCGCGCGTCGAGCGGCTCGGCGAGCAGCAACAGCTCCATCGCCTTGCTGAGGCCGACCAGCCGCGGCAGGATGATGCTGCCGCCGCAGTCGGGCGCGAGCCCGACGCGGGCGAAGGCCTGGATGAATTTCGCCTCTTCGGACGCAACGCGGAGATCGGTCGCGAGCGCGAGGTTGCAGCCGGCGCCCGCGGCGACGCCGTTCACCGCGGCGATGGAGATTTTTTCCGAGCGGCGGAGCCTTAAGATGATCGGGTTGTATCTCTCCCGGAGCGAGGCGCCGAGCGAGCCCTTCTTGTCCGGCGTCCGGCCTTTCAAGTCCTGGCCGGCGCAGAAGGCGCGGCCGGAGCCGGTGAGCACGACGGCGCGGACCGCCTTGTCGGCGTCCGCGTCCTTCAGCGCCTCGGCGAGCTCGCCGTTCATCTGGATGGTGAAGGCGTTCATCGCCTGCGGCCGGTTGAGCGTGATGGTCGCGACGCCGTTTTGCTTTTCGTAGAGGATGTTCTCGAAGTTCACGTGCGCCTGTCTCTCCTTACTTTCCTTTGAACTCGGGCTTGCGCTTTTCCAGAAACGCTTTCATGCCTTCCCGGCGGTCTTCAGAGGAAAACAACAGATAAAAAGATTTCCTCTCGTATTCCAGCCCCTCGTCGAGCGTGGTGTTGAGCGCCTTTTGGATCGCTTCCTTGGCGAACCGGACCGCGAGCGGCGGCTTGGCGGCGATCTTGCCGGCGATCTCCTTCGCCTCCTCGAGCAAAAACTCGACCGGCACGACCTTGTTCACGAGCCCGAGCCGCCGGGCCTCTTCAGCCTCGATGGTTTCGCCGCAGAGCACCATCTCCATCGCGCGGTATTTTCCCACCAGACGCGTCAGGCGCTGGGTGCCGCCGCTGCCGGGTATGGTGCCGAGGTTGATCTCGGGCTGGCCGAAGCGCGCGGTTTCCGACGCGATGATGATATCGGCGGAGAGCGCCAGCTCGCAGCCGCCGCCGAGCGCGTAGCCGCTGACGGCCGCGACGACCGGCTTCGTGATCTTATTGATGCGGTCGCGGTAGGCGAGGCGGCCCTGCACGCGCTCGTCGAACGGCCCGGCGTCGGCCATCTCCTTGATGTCGGCGCCGGCGGCGAAGACCTTCTCCCCGCCGGTCACGATGATGACCCGGATCTCCGGGTCCTGGTCCATCGCCTCCATCGCCAGGGCCGTTTCCTTGACCAGTCCGAACGACAGGGCGTTCAGCTGCTGCGGCCGGTTGAGCGTGACGATGCCCAGGTGTCCCTCTTTTTCGACCGCGATGTTTTCGTAACTCATGGATGAGAGCTATATACTAAAAGTTAATATAATTGAAGGGTTTAACGGCGGCCGCCGCGGCTCGAAAGG
>DASWFA010000786.1:0-5944 GCA_036394475.1 Binatia bacterium | reverse complement strand
CTTTTGCCCGCTATTTTTTGTGCAGCTCCGCCAGCACCCGGTTGAGAAAGCTCGCGTCCATGTAATCCTTGGGCTCCTTCGTCTGGGCTACCTTGGACGAGGCGGACACCAGCCCGGCCATGTTGCGCGTCCCGGTCTCGGTCAGGACCGGGGTCAGCGACCGCCGCACCAGCCGGTAGGTCTCCCGCGCTTCATCGGCGCTCATTTTCATAAATCCCTGCATGGTTTCGAGCGCCGCCGCGGGCTCGTCGCGGGCCAAAAGAGTTCCCCGGACGATCGCCCGGACCATCTTCTCGACCGTCCGGGGGTTCTCCTTGATGTAGGGACCGGCGGCCACGAGTCCGGTGGCGGACATCTCCGACAGCACGTCGCCGAGGTAGACCAGGCGTTTGAAACCGGCCCGGATCGCCCGCAAATCGCCGGGGGGCGCCATCGGCGCCGCCGCGATCAGCCCCTTCTCCAGGGCGGCGATCCTGGGCGCGGCGCCGGCGATATTCACGTACTCGAATCCCTTGTCGGGATCGAGGCCGTTGAGCTTCAAAAGCTCGTGCACGAGGGCGTGGGTCGTGGTGCCGACGCTGAGGCCGATGCGTTTGCCGCGCAGGTCTTCGAGGCTGTGAATCTCCGGCCGCACCATGAGGGAGAACGGCAGCATGTTGAGCATCTGGGCGACGATTTTGAAATCCGCGCCGCTCCAGATCGCCGGGAGGGTCGCGCCGATCTGCATGGCAAAATGAACGCCGCCGCCGGCAAGCGCCTGCACGCCCGCTCTCCCTCCCTGCATGACGATCAGCTCGACGTCGAGCCCCTCGTCCTTGAACATGCCTCTGGCCTTGGCCACGTAGGCCGGCAGGTACTGGACATCGACCGACGGGTGGGCAGCCCGCACGTTGACCGGCTGGGCCCCGGCAACGGGAGAAAAAAGCACGACGGCGCCGCCAAGCGCCACAAAAAACCGGAGGAGGGCCGTTTTCAATTCGGTCACCATGCCGGATGGAGTTTTGCTTAAGCTTAAGGGGACGCGCACGTTTCGTTGAGGACAGGAAAAAAATATCCCATCGATCCCTATCAGTCAAACCAAATATTTCGGTTGGCCGCTGCTCTCACGCCTGTTTCGGCGTCCCGGCGTCGGCCGCGGCGATGCGGTTGTCGACCAGCCGGTCGAAGGCGGCGTTCGGCTGGATCAGGTCCCAGCTCAGCATCCAGCGGTAGGCCTGCTCGAACTCCTCGGGCGGATAGGGGATCGGATCGATGTAACGAAGGCGGGGCAGGTGGAAATCCTCCGGCTCGAGAGCGCCGGCCTCGGCCGGAATGTCGGCGATCAAATAATGCAGGTATTTTTTCTTGTCGGCGTTGATCAGCCGGACGGCCTTTTTGATCGCCCGGTCGACCGCCTGGTAGGTCGCGCCGTCGATCTCGGGCGCGGCGATCTCCGAGCCGACGCAGTAGGCCTCGGCGATGAGCTTGCATTGCTGTTTCTCGGCGAATGAGATCCAGGGCTCCGCCACGGTGACGGCCTCGACCGCTCCCTCGAGCAGCGCCTCGACGCGGTGGCCGCTCACCGGAATATGAATGACCTTGATCTGGTCGCGCCGGAGGAATCCCTCGAGCATCTGGAGCGTCAAATAATGCGAGCCGGCGTGAAAGTGGACGGCGACCTCGACGCCGCCGAGATCGCGGGGGTGGACGTAAGGGGAGTCGGGGCGGACCAGGATCGCCTGGCTGACGACCGCGGCGCGCTTGCTGACGATCAGGCCGCCGCACTGGCTGTCGTAAGCGCGGCGGATCTGGCCCCACTCGCAGCCGCGATGGAACTGCGCCTGGCCAAGCTCGAACAGGATGTGGTTGCCCGTGGACTCCACCTGTTCGTGGTCCGCGATGGCGCGCGCGCGCCGCTGGAGCTCCGGCTCGCGCTTGGGCGAGCGCACGAACTCGACCTCCAGGTCCTCGGCGGCGAACAGACCCTCGTCCCTGGCCACCAGCCAGGGGAGGGAGAAGACGGCGCCTCCGGCGATATCGTTGGTGATCTTTCTCGGCAGCGGCCACCTCGCGGGTCGGCTCGGGGGAATTGCTTTCTCGGAGCGGCTAAAAATAACGCAGGAGAGCGGTCGAAGTCAAATCGGCCTCCCGGCCGCGGCGAGATTTGACTTGGCGGCCGTTTTCTAATATTTACCTATGAAAGGCGGGTGATCAGCTATGCCGGAACCAAGCGGATTGCATAACTTTTTGGAGATCGTTACCAAGCCCGACAACATCCCCATCGTCGGAATGCTTCTTCTCGTCCTCTTCTTCACCTGGGTGGGCATGCGGCAGGCCTTTCGCAACGACAAGCTCATCGAAGAAGGAAGAAAGGACGAGATTCCAGAAGAGATGTGGAAGTAGCATGCCGGGTGCCCGGGCGGCGGCGCTCCTGGGGCTCCTGTGGCTGGGTGTGTCTTTCGCCTACGGCGGGGAGAGCGCGCTCGTCCGGGAGCCGGGCTGGGAGCTCGGAAGAAAGTATCTGGCGGAGGGCAAAGCCCAGCAAGCCAAAGACCTCCTGACCGATCTCGCCAAGAAATATCCCCGGGAGCCCGACCTCCATCTCTTCCTGGCGCTCGCCTCGCTCAGGCTGCGCGATCCGCGCGCGGCCGAGGTCGATATCGAAAAAGCCTTGGCCCTCGATCCCGATCACGTCGAGGCGCGGACGCTGCGCGGCTGGATCGAGCTGGAAGTCAAGCGCGATTATCCCGCGGCGGCGGCGGACTACGCGCGAGTCGCCGCGCTGAAGCCGGATTTTCCCGAGGCGCATAACAATCTCGGCGTCGCCTGGAAGAAGAGCGGCGACCTGGAAAAGGCCGCCGCCAGCTTCCGCCGGGCGATCGAGCTCCGGCCGGGCTACGGGGAGGCCTGGAGCAATCTCGGCTGGGTCCACGCCGAGCAAAAAAAATGGCGCGAGGCGCGCGGCGAGTTCGAGCGGGCGCTGAAGCTGAACCCGAACGACGAGGGGGCGCTCTACGGCCTGTCTCAGGCGCAGCGGGACCTCCGGGACTACTCCGGCGCCGAAGGCACGCTGAAAACTCTTTTGTCCCGCGCGCCCAACTTCGTTTACTGGCTCGAATGGGGCCAGGTGAAGCTGGCGCACTACTGGTGGGTATTAATGCTGGCGGCGGGGATGGTCTACCTCAACTCCCGCTATCAAAGGTCAAGGAGAGGAAGCCATGGCGGAGCCGACAGGAAAGAAACGTAAGGGCACGGCGCTGCTCGCCGTAATGGACGAGAACTGCTCCAGCTGCGCGGGCTCGCCGCTGTGCGAAGTCCATTGCCCGGTCGACGGCTGCATCAACCTCCTCTACGAAGAGCTGCCGCAGGGCGGCCTCAAGCCCTACCGCGTGTGGGTGGACAACGACAAGTGCATCGGCTGCCAGATGTGCTACAGCGACGACCTCACCAAAATCCACCAGCACAAGGACACCGGGGAGGTCTTCTACGAGTACGCGGGCCGGTTCTACGACAGCGAGAAAAAACCGCTCGACGGCGACAAGATCCCCAAGAAGTTCCAGCTCCAGCTGATCGGCACCGAGTCGGAGGACCGGCTCGACAAGAAGATCTGCCCGTGGGACGCGATCAAGATGCACGAGTTCGACGAGGGGGCGGAGCTTTCGGAATATTTTTACAACCCGGAAAAGATCAAGACCGTCAACGGCGTCTACGTCATCGAGCCGGAAGAAAAAGAGCGGCTGGAAGAAAAACAAAAAGAGCTGTACTAGCGGCAGGCCCGCTTAAGCCTCGGTCCTTACTCACGGCTCTCGCCTCGGGCCTCGCGTCTGTTCTCAGATCACTTTATTCAGCGGATATTCGATGATTCCCACGGCGCCGTTCTGGATGAGCCGGGGAATCAGGTCGCGCACCACGTCTTCGGCGATCACGCTCTCGATCGAGAACCATTTGACGCCGTGGAGGGCCGCGGTCGCGTAGAGCGGCGAGACGGTGGGCGCGGTGATGCTCGGAATGAGCTTGACGATCTTGTCGAGATCGGCCTCGGCCACGTTCATCTTGATGCCGACCTTGTTCTCCGCCGAGAGCGCCCCCTGGAGCAGCATCTGGATCTGCTCGATCTTGCCGCGCTTCCACGGATCGGCCCAGGATTTTTTGTTGGCGATCAGCTGCGGGCTCGACTCCAAAAGCTCGGCGACGATCCTCAGGCCGTGCGCGCGGATCGTGGTGCCGGTCTCGGTGACTTCCACGATCGCGTCGACCAGCCCCTCGGCGGCCTTCGCCTCGGTCACGCCCCAGGAGAACTCGACTTCAACCGGGATTTTTCGCTCGGCGAAATAGCGCCGGGTGAAGTTGACCATCTCGGTCGCGATCCGCTTGCCTTTTAAATCCTCGATCTTCTTGATCGGCGAGTCCTGCGGCACCGCGAGCACCCAGTAGGTGGGCTTGAAGCTCGTCTTGGAGTAGACCATCTCGGCGATGACCTGGACGTCGGAATCGTTTTCCATCGTCCAGTCCTTGCCGGTGATGCCCGCGTCCAGCGTGCCGCTCTCGACGTAGCGCGACATCTCCTGCGGCCGCACCAGGCTGCAGCGCAGCGACGGGTCGTCGACCGACGGAAAATAGCTCCGGCTCGTGGTCGAGATCTTCCAGCCCGACTTCTTGAAAAGCCCGATCGTCATCGTCTCGAGGCTTCCCTTGGGGAGGCCGAGCTTCAATTCTAGTTTGTTCGCCGCTTCCTTCACCGTGTCCTCTACTGCTAGCGCCGGGGCTTTTTATAAACCTCGGCGGGGTCGAAGATCCTTTTGGCCGCGATCTTCCAATTGTCTCCCGCTTTCTTGCGGAAGAAGCAGCTCTTGTACCCCATGTGGCAGGCGCCGCCGCCGCGCTGCTTGACCCTGAGCAAAAGCGTGTCGTTGTCGCAGTCGACGAGAACGTCCTTGACCTCCTGGTAGTGGCCGGACTCTTCCCCCTTGAACCACAGGCCGCCGCGCGACCGGCTGTAATAGTGGGCCTTGCCGGTCTTTTTCGTCTTGTTCCAGGCCTCCCGGTTCATATAGGCCATCATCAGGACTTCCCGGCTCTGGAAGTCCTGAACGATCACCGGCACCAGCCCGTTGCCTTTGGCGAAATCGATCTTTTGCATAAAATCCCGGGGTAAATTCCCCCTAGTAAAACATACATACCCCGGCCTTTCAAACCGCGCGGGTCTCAAGCCGCTTCTGCTTGAGCACGGGGATCACCGCGATCTTCTCCGGCGGCAGCAGGTCCCAGTAGACCCCGCGGGGCTTTTTATATTCGGGATCGAGGAGCGCGACTTTTCCCGGCGTGACGACCGCGTCGAGCGGTAGGTCGTGCGCGGCCATGGGAATGCCGCCCTCGACGATCTGCAGCGGGTGCACCGTGGTGATGATCGGCGTATCGGCGCGGACCTTTTTCGCCTCCCTCAACAGCGCGTACTCGAGGTCGGAGTAACCGCCGCCCTTGCCGGCGCGCGCGCCTGAGAGATCGACCGCGACCGAGCCGCAGACGACGAGGTCGATCTTTTTCATCTCTTCGAGCGCCACCGGCCGGCCGAACTTGAAGGCGCCTACGATCGACGAGGCCCGATACGCCGAGACCTCGAGCCGCTTCGGATCGAGCTCGATGAAGGGCTTGGGCTCTCTCAGGCGCGGCACCGCCATGTAGAGGACTTTTCCCTCGGCGAGCGCTCTCTGACGCACCGCCCTTTGGGGAGAATCGGGGTTGACTTTGACGACCCGGGCGCTCCGCCAGGCGGCCAGCTCCGGCAGGAGCTTCGCGCAGGCTTCCGCGCCGGTAAAGTTCGGGATCCTGCCCTCGGCGCCGGGAAAGCGGGCGACTTTGCGCGCTCGCAAGAGCAGCCAGATTTCCCGGCGGATTTCGTCCTTGGTTTTCATGGCCGGAGAAGCCCCCGTCGCCATGAAATATATACTTCCCCGCAGCGGCGGGG
>DASWFA010000785.1:0-1831 GCA_036394475.1 Binatia bacterium | reverse complement strand
TGCGGCGGCGGGGGGCCCGCTTCTCCGCGGCAGCCGATGGGCCTGTGCTCAACCTGAATTTTTAGAGTCGGACGCCTGCCGCTTCGAAGCGGGCCCCCCGCCGCCGCATAAAATAAAATCGTTATAAGGCCGCGTCCGTCGAAGCCCGCTCTTCCGGCTGCGGTTTTCTCTTGCCGCGGCGCGGCTTGCCGCCGCCGCGCTGGAACCCCAGCCAATTCCACTGGTCGGGATAGCGCCGGATCATCGCCTCGAGGTGGCGTGTGAATCGCACGGTGTTGTCGGCCACGTCCTGCTCGCGGTCGCCGCTCTGCACGAGCTCGATCTCGGGCTCGATGCGGAGCGTCAGCCGGTCGCGGGCGTCGCGCGTGACGAACATCGGCACGGTCGCGGCCCCGGTGCGGAGCGCGAGCGTGGCCGGCCCGCGCGGCGCCGGGGAGCGCAGGCCGAAAAACTCGACCGGCACGCCGCCGGACTTGAACTCGTCGGCGATGATGAGGAGCACGTGGTTCGCCCGGAGCGCCTTCAAGAGGCCGCGCACCGCTTCGCGCCGCGGCTTGGCAGAGATCGTCCGGACCCCCGCCCGCAGCCGGTAATCGTCGATGAGACCGGCGAAGCGCGGGTCGCGCGGCTGCTTCACCAGGGCGGTGAACGGGTAGCCGCTCGCTCCCAGCCGGACGCCGATGATCGTGAAATTGCCCAGATGGGCGCTGAGCGCGATGACGCCCCTGCCCTTGGCGAGCGCCCGCTTGAGATGCTCTTCTCCCTCGATCGCCACCGTGGCGCAGATCTGCTCCTTCGGCGCGTGCATGAACCGGGTGGTTTCCAGGATGCCCTGGGCGAAGTTTCGCCAGGCCCGGCGGACGACGGCCATTCTCTCCGCGCGCGAAGGCAGCTCGTCGGCCATCGCCAGAGCGAGGTTCTGCTCCATGCGGAGCCGGTATCTCCACAGGAGAAAGAAGGTCGCCCGGCCGGCCGCCGAGGTGACGGCGGCAAGAAACCCCGCGGGCAGCCACGGCAAAAGGCGCACGAAGCCGCGCATGCAAAATTCCCCCACGCGGTAGCGCGCCCAGTCGAGCGCCGCGATCAGCGGGTCGAGCGGTCTCTGCCGCTTCCGCTTTTTCTTTAGAGAAGCCATAGGGTTAAGAGAATTTTTATACACTCTTTCCCGGCGGCCGGGCAAGCCGGCGCAAATAAAAAGGGCGGTGGCCTTGCCGGCCACCGCCCCGAGGCTTCAGGTTTGCATCGGCAGGTTCAGTCACCGGACGCTTTCAACAGCCGCTGTCCGGTCGCGGCCGGCGCCACCACGCCGATTTTACGCGCCTTCCGTCGGGCCAGGTCGTAGACCTTGGCCTTCGGCTGGACCTCGAGCTGGGCCTGTTTCCAGCGCACCATCCCGTGGCGGAGATACTGCGGGTTCAGTCCCATCGCCTCGCAAATGTTGTCGAAGGAAAACAGCCACTCGCTGTCTTCCCTGAGCACCCATTCCTCGGCCTCGCGGAACAGCTGCCTGCCCTTCTCGTCCCGGGCGAGGACATACTTCTGATAGCATGCCACCCCGTCTTCCAGGACCGCGAGCATCAGGCGCGTCTCCGGCGCCAGGTGGGATTTCCGGCGATAGTTCTCCAGATACTGCGCGGGAATAAGCGTGTCCGGTTGGAACAGCGAAGCCACTCTCTCTTCCACGTGATTTGTTTCGTTTGACATAGTTCACCTCCCTATCGGGTACGGCCTGTGTGACGTATGGACGTTTGTCGCACGTCATTATTCATGCCGCACTCGAAAGAGAAGAAGAATTCACCGCCGGCCGACCCCCGAGGTCCGCCAGCGTGGT
>DASWFA010000784.1:0-2507 GCA_036394475.1 Binatia bacterium | reverse complement strand
GGCGGGGCTCGCCGAAGAGGGCGGCGGCGGACTCGCGGAGCATATCGAGGCCGCGGACTTCCCGGTCGAAAAGCGGGATCACCGCCCGGACCGATCCGTTGAATTTTTCCCAGATCGTTTTCATGTGCTCTTCCTGCATCTGGACCCGGTTCATGACAAACTCGGGCGCCCCGTCTCCGAGCGCGCGGCGGTCCAGCAGCATGTTGACGACGACGCCGCCCACCGGGATGCCGAAGTCGTGGAACCAGCCGATGAACCGGCTGATCACGGCGATCGGCAGCGCCTCCGGCAGCGTCACGAAGAAAAACGCGGTCTTTTGCGCGTCGGTCAACCGGTCGCGCGCCTGCCCCATGCGCTCGCGGAAACCGAGCAGGTACTTGAGCAGCGGGTCCTCCTCTTTTTTCTTGCTGAAGGAGAGCATCTCGCGGAGCGTCCGCGCCTCCTCGCGGGACTTGAGCATTTTATCGATCCACAGGGAATAGACCTTGGACATGCCGAGCAGCCGGCGCGCGTTGGCGGTCGGAGCGGTGTCGAAGACGTAGACGTCGTACTCGTCCTTCAACATCAGATCGACCATGTTTTCGAACATGGCCGACTCCTCGAAGGCCGGGTTCATCGTCGCGGACTCGACGAAATCATCGGCCTTGGTGCCGATATCGGCGAATTTCAGGAACCACTGGATCTTCTCGCGGATATCCTTCTTGGACCGCTCGATCGTCTCCTTCGTGTCGATCTCGTAGGCCCAGAGGTTGGGCGTCTGCTTGACCGGCGTGGCGGCCCCGAAGACCGACTGGTCGAGCAGGCCGGAGAGGCTGTGCACCGGGTTGGTCGAGGCGAGGAGCGTTCGCCTCCCCCCGGCGGCGAGCCAGAGCGCGGTGGTCCCCGCCATCGCGGTTTTTCCCACCCCGCCCTTGCCGCCGAAAAAGACGTACTTGAGGCCCGGATGGTCCTGCAAATAGCGCGTCATCGATGTTTCGACCCGATTCATGGACGTTAAAAAAGCTTTGCCGCCAGGCGCTCGATCATCTCGAGCCCGGCGACGTCCCGCTCCATCTCCGGCACGTAGGCCAGGATGTCCTTCCCCAGGCTCGCGCGGATCTGCTCCATGTATTTCTTCTGCAGGTCGATCCGGTTCCTGAGATAGGGCGGTATGTTGCCGCTGCCCAGGTCGGGCGGCAGCACGCGGTTGACCACGTAGCCGGATATCGGCACGTCGAAGCGGGCGAACAGCTCGGCGGCCTTTTGGGTGTCGAGGATGATCATCTCCTCGGGGACCAGGACGAAGAAAAACGCGGTGCGGCGCTTGTCGGTCAGGATTTGCGACGAAGCGTTGATCCGCCCCTTGATGTATTTCAGCTCTTCGAGGATCTTGTCTTCCTCCTGCCCGGCCTGGCGGCGCATGGTGGACGCCACCTGGTCGTAGCGGCCCATGTCCTCGCGGAGCTTGGTGATCTTGTTGATCCACTCGTCGTACACTTTCGCCATCGAGAGATAGTAGAGCGCGTGGCCCAGAGGCACGAGGTCGTAGATGTAATAATCGTAGTCGCCCTGGACGATGATGTCGACGACGGCGTCGAAGATGGCGCTCTCCTCCATCGCCGGCTCCGCCGAGGCGGCCGAGATATAGTTGTCGATCTCCTCCGGGACCTTGTCGAAGCCGTACATGTCGAGGATTTTTTTCCGGATCTCGTCCTGGTACTCGCGGATGCGCCGGTCGGCGTCCACCTCCTGGGCCCAGAGGTTCGGCATGATCGAGACCGGCCCCTTGCCGAAGATGTCGCGCTGGAAGATATCCGACAGGCTCGCCTGCGGATCGACGGAGAAGAGCAGGACTTTTTTCCCCTGGCTCGCGAGCCAGAAGGCCGCGGTCGCCGACAGGGTGGTTTTCCCGAGCCCGCCCTTGCCGCCGAACATGATGTAGCGGCGCTCGGGCTGGCTCTCGAACACTTCTCGTAGCGGCATGGGGGAAATCAGCCCAGCGTATCGGTGATGTCTTTTTCCCTCAGCATGCGCCGCTTCCACGAGGCGATCTGCGGCGTCACGTACGGCAGCAGCCGGAGCGAATAGTACGGCGGCAGGATCGGGATGCCGATGAGATCGCCCATCGTGATCAGGATGAACAGGTGCTCCATGCTGGCGCGCGTGCGCACCGCGTGCCGGGTCATCTCGTGCGAGGACATGCCGTAGACGATGTCCTTGAAAACCTGAAAAATGCCGCCCTTCTTTTTTTCGTCCGCCATGCGATTCTCCGATTCCGAGGGGTTGTTTTTCTATTGCCTGTCGCCGACCGCCTATTTTATATTCCGTGCAGGTCGAAATCTTCCCGCTCCCAGAACTCTTTTCGCCGCGCCATCTGCCGCTTCCATTTTTCGATCTCCGGCGCCACGTAGGGCAGCAGCCGGAGCGCGTAGACCGGCGGCAGGACCGGCACGCCGACGAGATCGCCGAGCGTCACGAGGATGAAGACCGATTCGAGCTCGCGCCGCGCCTCGAGCGCGTAGCGGGCG
>DASWFA010000783.1:0-1708 GCA_036394475.1 Binatia bacterium | reverse complement strand
ACGATCCGCGGCCTTCTGCTCGGCTACGAGGAGGAGATCAAAGAGCTGCTCTACGAGTCGCGCGAGGTGCGGGACTCCGCCCGCCGCCCGTGGGAGACCAGCGAAGACCGCGCCCGCGCGCTCATCGAAGTGCACACCAAGCTCAAAAACATCCTCGCCCGCGTCGGCCAGATCATGGACAAGGCCGAGAAGATGGGCCGGCCGCTGGAGCGCGCCGGCGCCATCAAAGAGGAGATCGAGGGAATCCAGAAAGAGATGCTGGAAAGGTTCTGACCGAGTCCGAATAAAGCTCTGAGTGCTGGGTGCCGAGAAAGACCTCCGAGACTCGGTCCTCGGCACCGAGTCCTCAGCACTGAGCTATGGCGCCGAAACGAAAAAAAACCGCCGCGAAAAAACGCGCCGTGGAGCCGCTCTCGCAAAACTCCTGCTGGATCGAGAGCGACGCCTACGACCGGCGGGTTTTCGGCAAGCTCCGCTCCGAGGCGCCTTCGCTCTCGGCCATCGAAGCGGCCGGCTCGACGTTTCTCCCCCATTTCGATTCCCTGCTCCAGGACCTCTTCTGCCTGCTCTTCAAGGCGAACATCGTGTTCCTGAAGGACGCCGAGCTTCTCCCGAGCGCGCTGTTCAACCGAACGTTTTTGAACGCGCTCCGCCAGGGCGAGCTCTACCCGATTTTGCGCGAGATGACGCTCCTCGACGAGGCGAAGTCGGGCCTGTGCACGCTGCTTTTGGGCGAGAGCCTGATCGCGCTCCTCAAATCCGAAAAGCTCGCGACGCGCCGCGAGATGCTCGACCTCTGGGACATCAAGAAGCAGGAGGAGATCCTCGCCGAGAAGCAGGCCGAGTTCACCGAAGCGGAAAAGCTCAAGGACGAGCAGACCGGCGACGAGAACAAAAAGGCCTTCGAGAAGGCCAAAGACCGGCTCGAAGGCGAGATGGACGGCGCCGAGGCGCTGCTCCGCCGCAAGGCCGGGCAGCTGGCGGAAGAGCTGAAGCAAAGGGAGGCGCAGGCGGCGCGCCGCTTTCAAGCGGAGGCGATCAAGGCGGCCGAGCGGCTCGAAGAGGCGGCGGAGGAGGCCGAGCAATGGGGCGCCAGCCTGGGCTCCGGCCACCGCTCGCCGCCCGGGGAAAAGCTGGAATTGGGCAAGCGGCTCGCCGGCAACGAAAAATTGAAAAAGCTCTCCCGCATGATCGGGCGGATGAAGTTCCACGCGCCCGCGCTCCGGAAAAAGATGTTCGAGCGCTCGAGCGAAGAGATCCTGGAGGTCGAGCGCGGCGACGCGGTGGAGCGCCTGCTGCCGCCCGAGCTGCTGACCCTCTCCCATCCCCTGTTGCGGAAGGATTTTCAGCGCCGCTTCCTCGACCAGGAGCTGCTCCAGTACTCGCTTCGCGGCGTGGAGGAAAAGGGCAAGGGGCCGATGGTCGTCTGCCTCGACGGCAGCTCTTCGATGGCCGGCGACAAGGAGATCTGGTCCAAGGCCGTCGCGCTGACTCTTTTGGAGATCGCCCGGCGCCAGCGGCGGCCGTTCCGCTCGATCGCCTTTTCCTCCGGCGACATGCCGCTCCAGGTGCTCGACATGAACGCGCGGCCGCGCTACGAGGCGGAGATGGCCAAGGTCATGGACCTGGCCGAGTACTTCCCCGGCGGCGGCACGGACTTTCAAAAGCCGCTCGACGCCGCCCTCGAATGCCTCAAAAAATCGCAGTA
>DASWFA010000782.1:0-7284 GCA_036394475.1 Binatia bacterium | reverse complement strand
CGGCGAGGTCGTCCACGTCACCCTGTTCGAGAACATGCTGAACCGCCAGTACGGCGTCGTGAAGCTGCGCCAGACCGGCGCGCACAAAGTCCTGGATATCCTGGAGGCGTTCGTGGCCAAGAAGCAGGGGCCCAAGATCGCCGTCGCGGTCGACGAGGACATCGACGCCGCAAACCCGACGGCCGTGAACTGGGCGATCGCCAACCGCTCGCAGCCGCACCGCGACGTGCGCATCGTGCATCCCCGGCCGCTGCCGTTCGGGCCGCTCCAGTTCGCCGCCGACGGCGTCGGCTACGACCGGGAGGACTCGGCGCTCCTGATCGACGCAACCCAAAAAACCGTGCTGCCGCCGGTGGCGCTGCCGGCCCGGCCGTATATGGAGCAGGCGCTGAAGATCTGGAACGAGCTCAGGCTCCCCGCGGTGGAGCCCGACGGCCCGTGGTACGGCTACTCCCTGGGCGATTGGTCGGAGGACCACGCCGCGGAGGCGGCTCTCGCCGTGCAGGGGCGCTACTACGAGACCGGGGACAAATTGGCCGGGCAGGCGGTGAAGGTCGAGCCCGGCACCAAGCTCGGCTCTCTCCACCGCCACTTGAAAAAGTAGCCAGACGCATCAGGAGGAAAAACTTCATGACCATGAGCAACGCGAGCGAGACAGGCGAGACCGGCGCGCCCGGCAAGCGTTCGGCGCGGGAGCGGATCCAGGGCTTCAGGAAGCTCGCGCGCGAGCAAAATCAAAACAGCATGATGCAGCATCCGGTCACGGTCGCCATCTGCGAAGGGCGTGCGTCCCGGGATCTCTTGAAGGCGCTGGTCCTCAATCTCTACACGTTCGCGCTCGAGAGCAACGCGGCGGCGGTCGGCATCAAGCAGTGGAACCGCCGCCAGATGCTCCTCGGCGCGCCGGAGTTGAACTTCGTCGTGGTGACCGAGAAGGTCATCGACGAGCTGACCAATCCGGGACCCAGCGGCCACATGCGGATGCTGGAGATTCTCTGGCGGACGCTCGGCGGGACGCGGGAAGAGCTCTTGCTGTCGAGCCCCTCGACGGAGGTGCGCGTCTATTCGGACCACCACGTCCGCTCGACGCTCGACGAAGGCCGCAGCTCCTTCGACGAAGAGCAGTTCGGCCACTGGTCGGCTCTCATTTATCAGGCGCTCGTGAAGCATTACGACTTCACGCCGGAGCAGGCGATCTATTTCAAGGAGCATGGCGAGGCGGACACGATGGAGCACCGCGACGGCATCACGTCGCACGGCGAGATGGAAAACCTCGCGGTGATCCGCCGCTTCGAGCAGGACCCGAGCTTGAAAGACGAGGAGATCGAGCGGAACATCAAAAGAAAGTTTTTGCTGAACCGCATGCTGCTCGACGGCGTCGCCCGCGACGAAAAACGGGTGCGCGACCTCGCGCCTCGGCCGCGGCCCGCCGATCCGGCGGAAAGGGTCGCCGCGCTCACAGCCGCGGTATCCGATAAATTCAAGCAGGAAATTTTTTCGGGCGAGTTCATGCGTCTGCTGGAGCGCGGCGCGCTCGGCGGGGAAACCATCGCGACGTTCGCCGGGAGCCTCTACTACTTCACCAAGATGGTCGCCTACTCCACCGGCACGATGTATCACTACAAGAAGGGGCTGCTCCGCAGCGTGCCCGAGCTGCAGGACATCACGACGGGAATCATCGCCGGCGTGACCGAATGCTGGCTCCCGAACAGCGCGCCCTCGCGCCGGCCGATCGAAAATCTTCTGGAGAAGCTCGGCGTCGACCCGAAGCAATTGCCCGACCAGCCGCCGCTGGTGCTGGCCCGGGCCCTGGTCGATTATCGCGTCCGGATCATCAGCGAGGCCTCGCTGCCCGAGGCGCTGGCGCTCTGGATCAACGAAGAGGACTGGGCGGAATGGTTCGCCCGCGTCGGCGCGGCGCTTACGAGCCATTACGGCGTCGACCGGGAGTCGGCGAGCTGGCTCTTCGGCCACGGCAAGCCTTTCCGGCGCGTCCTCAACGTCACCGTCGGAGAGATGGCGCGAACGGGCCTCCGTATAGCGCTTGAACGGCGGATTCCCGACAGCACGCCGGGCTGGGGCCTGGAGTACGCCGCCGAGACCCAGGTCGCGATACTGGATCTGTTCCTTCAATCGGCCACGCGCGGGGAAGCGTCCGTCTGAACCCGCCGGGAGAGCCGAGTCCGTAAGTCGGCCTTCATGGATCGACCATGGCGAGCAAAATCCTGATTGTAGATGACGAGCCGTTCAACCTGGACGTGCTGGAGCAGGAGCTCGGCGATCGGGGCTACGCCGTCGAGCGCGCCGGCAGCGGCGCGGAGGCGTTGGCCGCCTTCGAATCGTTCCGTCCCGAGTTGATTCTCCTCGACTATCAGATGCCCGACATGAACGGCATCGAGGTGCTGAAGGAGCTCAAGAGCCGCGGCAACGAAGCACCGGTGATCGTGCTCACGGCGTATGGGACCGTCGAGCGGGCGGTCCAGGCGATGAAGGAAGGCGCCTATGACTTTATCAGCAAACCCTTCGAGCCCGACCACTTGGCGCTGGCGGTGGAAAAGGCCTTCGAGCGGGAGAAGCTCAAGCGAGAAGTCGAGATCCTTTCCGAAGAGCTGAGCGAGCGCCACCGTCTCGTCGTCGGTAAAAGCGCCCGGATGAATCAGGCGGTGGAGTCGGCGCGGAAGGCGGCGGCGAGCAAGGCCACTGTGCTTTTGCTCGGGGAGAGCGGCACGGGCAAAGAGCTGGTCGCGCGCGCCATGCATCATTGGAGCGACCGCAGGCAGAAGCCCTTCGTCGCGATCAACTGCGTCGGGCTCTCGAAGGAGCTGCTCGAGAGCGAGCTGTTCGGCCACGAGAAGGGCGCGTTTACCGGCGCCCACCAGCAGAAGAAGGGCAAGATGGAGCGGGCCGACGGCGGCACGATTTTTCTCGACGAGGTGGGCGATATCAGCCAGGAGATCCAGACCAAGCTGCTGCGTTTTCTCCAGGAGCGCGAGTTCGAGCGCGTCGGCGGCGCGCGGCCGATCCGCGTCGACGTGCGCATCATCGCGGCGACCAATCGCCACCTCGAAGACGACGTCCGGCAGGGGCGGTTTCGCGAAGACCTTTTTTACCGGCTCAACGTCGTTCCCGTCGTCCTGCCCCCGTTGAGGGACAGAAAAGAAGACATTCCCGACCTCGCCGATTTTTTTCTTCAGCGCTTCTCGAGAGAAACCAAAAAGAGCTTCGACAAGCTGACGCCGGAGGCTTTGGCCGGCCTCCAGGCGCACGCTTGGCCGGGCAACGTGCGCGAGCTCGGCAACGTGATCGAGCGGGCGGTCGTTCTCGGCCAGGGGCCAAGGCTCGATCTGAGCGACCTGCCGCTGCAGAGCGCCGGCGGCGGCGCGGCCGGCCCATCCGCCGCGCTGTCCTACCATCAGGCCGTCGACGCCGCGCGCCGGGAGATGATCCGCAAGGCGCTCGCCGAGGCCGGGGGCAACCGCACCGAAGCGGCCCGGCTCCTCGGGCTGCACAAGACCCATCTGTTCCGACTGCTCAAGGCGCTCAAGATCGATTGAAGCGGTTGTGCTACTCGGAGTAGCGAACCTGCTACTCTGGGCTTGGCCGTCTCGATTCTCCGATACCTTACGCCGTCCAAAATCCGCTGCAATTCCACCGCCTTGACTTTAACGCTTCACCTGCGCGACTGTGGCACGGCGCTTGCGCCACTACGACATGGAGGAAATCATGCTTCGAACGTTCTTCGTCTCTCTGATCGCCGCTTTGATCTTTGCGCCTTGTCCAGCCGGGTCCCAGACGATCAAGCCGGCGCGGATAGGTCTTCTCATTCCCGGTTCGCCGGACACCTTTTCCGTCCGGACGGACGCCTTCCGCCAGGGGCTGCGCGAGCTGGGATACGCCGAAGGTCAAAATGTTGTCCTTGAGTACCGCTATGCAGATGGAAGATTCGATCGGCTCCCCGACCTCGCGGCCGAGATGGTCCGGCTCAAAGTCGACGTCGTCGTCACCGGCGATACGCCGGCGGTCCAGGCTCTCAAGAGCTTGACCGCCACCCTTCCCATCGTCATGGGCAACGTGGCCGACCCCGTCTCGGTCGGACTCGTCGCGAGCCTCGCGCGTCCGGGCGGGAACATCACCGGCCTCACCACGCTGGCTCTCGACCTGGACGGCAAACGATTGGAGCTGCTGAAGGAGATCATGCCGAAGGCGTCCCGGGTATCCTTCCTCTGGGATCCGACGAATCCGGCCATGACAAACCGACTCAAAGAAGTGCAGGGGGCGGCCCGGGCATTGGATATCAGCCTGCAATCGCTGGAGATACGGAATCCGAAAGAGCTGGAGCGGGCTTTCGAGGCCGCGCTTCGGGAAAGGACGAGCGCCCTGATGGCGCCCAACACGATCGTCGTGGCCCACGGAAAAGAAATAGCCGACTTCGCGGCCAAAAACCGGCTGCCGCTGATATATGACACCAAAGAATTCACCGAAGCGGGCGGCCTCATGTCCTACGGACCGAGCTTCACCGATTTATGGCGCCGCGCCGCGACGTACGTGGACAAGATCTTAAAAGGCGCCAGGCCCGCCGATCTGCCCGTGGAGCAGCCGACGAAGTTCGAGCTGGTCATCAATTTAAAAACGGCCAAGCGGATCGGCGTGACGGTTCCCCTGAACGTGCTGGCAAGAGCAGATAAGGTGATCAAGTGAGGCGGGGGGCGTGAGGGAAAAATATGAACAAAAAAATTACCGGCTTGGTAGTCGCCGCCGTCCTCCTGGCGCCGGGGGTTCCCGTCGGGGCGCAGCAGCCCGGAAAAATTCCGCGGGTAGGACTGCTCAATAGCAACGTCGCCGAAGCTTTCAGAACTCGCACCGAAAGTTTCCGCCAGGGCCTGCGCGAGCTTGGCTACATCGAGGGGAGAAATATTCTAATCGATTACCGCTACGCCGACGGAAAGGTCGATCGTCTCGCCGCGCTGGCGGCCGAACTGGTGAGTCTGAAGGTCGATGTCATCGTCACGGCCGCTTCTTCCGCAACCCGTGCCGCGAAAGCCGCGACGAGCACGATTCCCATTGTGATGGCGCAGGATAACGATCCGGTCGGCACCGGCGCCGTCGCCGGCCTCGCGCATCCCGGCGCAAACGTGACCGGCTTGTCAAGCCTGTCGGTGGAGATCGGCGGAAAACAGATGGAGCTTTTGAAGGAGATCCTTCCAAGGCTCGCCCGCGTAGTCGTGATCGGCACCTCGACCGGCGCCCCCGCACACGCACAAAGGACGAAGGAGATCGAGCTCGTCGCAGAGGCATTGAAGGTGCAGTTTCAATATATCGACGTACCGGAGGCGAAGGATATTGAGACTGCGTTTAAAACCGCAACCAAGGGGCGGGCCGGCGCCATGATCGTGCTGGGAGGTCTGGTGCTCACCGCTTACCGAACCGACGTTGCAAACTTCGCGGCAAAGAATCGGTTGCCGGCGATATTCAATGTTCCCGAATTCGTCGAGGTCGGCGGTCTTATGACCTACGGCGCAAGCTACAACGACTTGTACAGGCGCGCGGCTACCTACGTCGATAAGATCCTCAGAGGAGCCAAGCCCGCGAATCTTCCCGTGGAGCAGCCGACGAAATTCGAGTTGATCATCAATTTAAAGGCCGCTAAGCAGATCGGTCTCACGATTCCGCCCAACGTGCTGGCAAGAGCGGACCGGGTGATCAAGTGACGAGAGGCAACAGACAACAGGCAATCGGCAGCCGTCGGAAAGCGAAAGTCTTCGCCATCGCTTTTTGCGCGATGCTCACGTCCTTTGGCTTCTCCGCCGACGCGCAGCAGGCGAAGAAGCTTTACCGCGTCGGCTATCTCTCTTCGCGCCTCGGCATCGACTCCCGCGCAGAGTCGTTTCGACAGGGGCTGCGCGAGCTTGGCTACGACGAGGGAAAAAATATCGCCATTGAATGGCGATTTGCCAAAGGCAAGACCGATCTCTTTGCCGAGATGGCGGCCGAGTTGGTGCACCTCAAGGTGGACTGTGTTGTGGCCCTTGGCGTAACGGCGATCGGTGCTGTCAAAAAATCGACTGCCACGATCCCGATCGTGATGGGAAATATCGATGCCGATCCGGTTGAACAAGGACTCGTGGTCAGTCTCGCCCGGCCCGGCGGCAATGTCACCGGTCTCACCAGCCTCGCTCACGATATCGCCGGCAAACGGCTGGAGCTCTTGAAGGAGACTGTTCCGAAGGCCGCTCGCGCCGCGATTCTCGCCGATCCGAGTCCGGCTGCCGCCGCCCACATAAAAGAAACGGAAGTCTCGGCGCGGAACTTGAAGATGCAGCTTCAGGTGCTGGAGGTGAGAGAACCCGCCGGTCTTGAGAACGCTTTCCAAGCGGCGCGCCGGGAGCGCGCGGAGGTTCTCACCGTCGTTACGACCGGTTGGTTCAACAGCCATCGGCCGCGAATCATCAATCTCGCGGTGAATTCGCGGTTGCCGACGATATACTCCACCCCGGACTATGTACCTGAAGGGGGTCTCATGAGTTATGCAGCGGACCTAATCGCACAGCATCGCCGCGCCGCCTTTTACGTCGACAAAATTCTCAAAGGCGCCAAGCCGGGCGACCTCCCCGTCGAGCAGCCGACGAAGTTCGAGCTGGTGATCAACTTGAAAACCGCCAAGCAGATCGGCCTGACGATCCCGCCGAACGTGCTGGCAAGGGCGGACAAGGTGATCAGGTGAATTTATTTATTGTGAGTGTTGAATAATGAATTCAAAACTCAAATCTAATTTTAAATTCATCTTAGCAGTGGCCGTCCTGCTCTCTAATACTTGTTCGTCCGCCGAAGCACAGCAGCCGGGGAAAATTCCCCGGATCGGATTTCTGGCCGGAGTCTCCTTTCCCGCTCTTTTGTCGCGCACGGAGGCGTTTCAACAGGGCCTGAGAGAGCTCGGGTATGTCGAGGGAAAAAATATCGTCGTCGAATGGCGCTCTGCGGAGGGAAATTTCGATCGGCTCCCAGTGCTCGCGGCCGAGTTGGTGAGTCTCAAGGTCGATGTCATTGTGACCGCCGGCTCAACACCGACTCGGCCGGCGAAGGAAGCGACTTCTACGATACCCATCGTCATGGCGCAAGATAGCGACCCGGTAAGAAGCGGGTTCATCACCAGCCTGGCGCGGCCCGGCGGGAATATCACCGGATTGTCGTCGATGACCCCGGAGATAAGCGGCAAACAACTGGAGCTTCTGAAGGAGATCGTTCCTAAGCTCGCGCGTGTTGCGGTCTTTGGAACTTCCGCCAGAG
>DASWFA010000781.1:0-3770 GCA_036394475.1 Binatia bacterium | reverse complement strand
CGGCACGAGGCCCCAGTTCCGGAGAAACAGGCGCGCGGAAAAGTCCGTGCTGGTGCCGTAGCGCGTGACCGCGATGCGCTTGCCGCGGATGTCGGCCGGCGTCTTGATCTGCGGCGCGGCCATGATCTTCATGACCATGCGGTTCATCGTCCCCGCGACCGCGACGATCGAGCGCCGCTGCTGATTGGCGTAGATCAGCGACGGGCCGCCGCCGACGCCGAAGCCGATCTCGCCCGCGAGCATCGCCTGGAAGAGCTGCGCCGTGCCGCCGACGTAGATGAGATCGACCTTGAGGCCGTGCTTCTCGAAATAGCCGCCCTCTTTCGCCGCCCACACCCAAGCCATCGAGCCGGAGAGCGCCGAGTAGGCGGCGCGGATCCGCCCGTCGTCGGCCGCAGCCGAGCGTGCGAGCGCCGGAAAAAGCGCCGCGGCGAGCGCCGCGGCGAGCCCGAGCCGATGGACTATCCGGCGGCCCGCGATGTGAATCGTGCCGAACATTTTACACAAAATAGCTGTCCCAGTTTTTCTTCACCCGCTGCCAGACGTCGTCGGGCGGCAGCGCGAGTCCCTCGGAGCGGAAGTTCTTCCCCTTGGTCGCGTCCACGAACATTTTGGCCGTGACCCCTTCCGCCGTGGCCGACGGGTCGAGGCGCAGGCCGAAGGTGTTCGGGATGATGAAGATGTCCTTGTCCGCCTGGACGCGCGTGGCGATCGCCCACTCGACTTCCTCCGCGTTGGTGATGTCGATGTCGTCGTCGAAGACGAAGACGTGCTTCACCCGGCTGCCCTTGACGCCCACCGACGCGGCCAGGATGTTGTTGACCATGCCCGGGCGCTTCAGCCGCTCGTCGATCTGGATGTAGCAGTGGAAGATGCCGATGCCGGCTTCGCTGCAATGGACGCGCTTGATCGCCGGATGGCCGGGCTTCATCTCGTTGTAGATCTGCACCGAGGTCGTGAGGCTTTTGATGACGCCCTCTTCGTTGATGCCCTTGCAGAGGTAGAAGCCGTGATAGACGGGATTTTTCCGCATCGTGATGCAGTCGATCGTCCACATGCGCTCGCGCATGACGGCGCCGACCGAGTAGCCGCAGAACTCGCCGTACGGCCCCTCGTCGCCGGTCTCGGCCGGGATGTCGACGTGGCCTTCGAGAACGATCTCGGCGGCCGCCGGCACCTCGATGTCGACGGTCTCGCACGGGACGAGATCCACCGGCGCGCCGCGCAGCGCGCCCGCGATCGTGAACTCGTCGACGTCGATGCCGGGGACGAACTGCGACGCCAGGAAGATCGTCGGCTCGGCGCCGATCGCCACCGCGACCTCGAACCTTTTTTTGCCCCTGAGCTCGGCGGCCTTGTAGTACTCGTAGCCGTGGTGGCCTGGGCTCAAGCGCAGGAACGTGTGGTTCTTGTCGGCGAACATCATGCGGTAGACGCCCATGTTGCGGCCGTACTCCGGGTCCTTGACGATCACCATGCCGGCGGTGAGATAGGGCGACTTCTCGGTCTTGTTCCAGGTGATCCAGGGAAGCTTCATCAAGTCGACGTCGTTGCCCTTGAGGACCACTTCCTTGCACGGGCCGGTCTTGACGATGTTCGGCGCGACGCCCTCTTTGGTCCGCTCGACCACTTCCTTGAACAGGTCGGACTCCCGGGTCTCGAGCGCCATGGAGATGCGGTTGAAGGTCGCGAGCAGGTCCACGATCACCGGCATGGCGCTGCCGCGCACGCGCTCGAAGAGGAGCGCCTTCCGCCCCCGGTCGTGCGCCGTCTTGCAGATCGCGCCGACCTCGTACTTCGGGTCGACCTCTTTTTTCACCCGGGCGAGGTCGCCCGCTTCTTCCAGCTTATCCAGATATTCGCGCAGGTCGGAAAATGGCATCGTTGGCTCCTATCTTCGTTTGGTTATTTTAAGATATCTTTCCATTTCTTTCGGATCTCGTCCCGGTAGGCCGGGTCCATCGAGTGGACTTTGGGAAACTTGTCGCGCCAGGCGAATGGCCGGCAGGCGTCGATGATCGCGCGCGAGTTGGTGAAATCGCCCGCCGCCCTCTGCTCCGGGGCGATGCGCGGGTCGATCGGGCTGCTCCAGCAGCCCGACGCGATCTCGATCGAGGTTTTCGGATCGCAGCGCGTGGAGACCGCCCAGAGGACGTCCTGCATGTTGGACGGATCGATGTCGTCGTCCACCAGCACGACGAAGCGGCCGAGGTAGCCGCCCTCGCGGGCGCCGAGCGCGATGTGCGCCGCCTGGCGCGCGTGGCCGCCGTAGCGCTGCTTGATCGAGATCGCCATGAAGAAGCGCGCGCCCCATTCGGCGAGCCACACGCCGCGCACGTCGGTGACGCCGGCCTGCTCGATCTCGTTCCACAGCCCGGCGGCGCAAAAGACCAGGAACATGTAGCTCGAGAGCGGGTAGGTCTTGAAATCGGGCAGCACCGTGAGGATCGGATCGTTCCGGTGGTAGACCGCTTCGACGCGGATCACCGGCGACGGGCGCGTCCCGGAGGCGTAGTAGCCGGTCCATTCGCCGAAGGGGCCTTCCATCTCGGATTCGACCTCGGGCGGCGGAATTTCCCCTTCGAGCACGATGTCGGCCGCCGCCGGGATCGGCAGCCCGGTGATTTTTCCCTGGACCACCTGGACCGGCGCTTTCTGGATGTGGCCGGCGAAATCGTATTCCGACTGGCCCCACGGGAGCCCGAGCCCCGCGACCGCGAAGAGCACCGGGTCGGTGCCGCACACGACCGCGACGGGGCAGCTTTTTCCCTGGTCCCAATACTTCTGCGCGATCAGGCGCGTTTGCTTCCCGGGCGAGACGTACAGGCACACGCGCTTGTCGTCCAAGACCTGCACGCGCGCCGTGCCGAGGTTGACCCAATCGGCGTCCGGGTCGCGCGTGATCACCGCGTCCGCCGTGCCGAGATAGCGCCCGCCGTCCTGGGCGTGGAGCTTGGGCGCGGGGAAGCGGAGCACGCCGGCGTCCTTGCCGGTGAAGACGTTTTCCAGGACCGGGCCGTCTTTGACCAGCACCGGCGGCACGGCGGCGGCGGTTTTCAACATGTCCTTCACCGCGCGCACCAGCTCGACGCCGGCGAGCTCCGGCGACAGGCCGAGCGCCAGCGCGGTGCGCGACTGGGTCTGGTACATGTTGGCGAGAAGCCGGAAGCCGGCCGGATAGCCTTGGATGTCGTCGAACAGCAGCGCCGGCGGGTTCGCCCCGGCGGCGGAAATCTCCGTGATCGCGCCGATCTCCCGGTCCCAGTCGGCGTGGCGGACGGTTTTGAGCTCGCCCAACTTTTCCACGCCGCGCAAAAATTCTCTCAGGTCCATGTTCGTTCCTATCGCGCGCTCTTGATGACGTCCTTCAGCAGGGCGAAGTCGTACATCTTCTGCTCCGCCTGGGCGCGGGTGAAGGCCTGTCCTTCCTTCTTGAGCATCTGCCGGGTGATCTCGAAATCGTCGGCCAGCGCGCGGTCCGAAGGGATGCCGTCCTTCGTCATGATGGTCCGGTAAAAATCGTAGGTCGTCCTCGCCACCTCCGGCTCCATCGGCGTCACCCGGGAGAGCATCGCGATGCTCTCGCTCTTGTTGTCGAGAAAATATTTGAGCCCCTTGTGCGTCGCCTTGATGAAGCTGCGCACGTAGTCCGGTCGCTCGCGGAGCAGCTTCTCCGACGTGACGAGGCCGGACATGGGGATCTGCAGCGCGTCGCCGACGAAGGCGATGCGCACCATGCCCATCTTCTCCGCCATGTTGGTGAACGGCGG
>DASWFA010000780.1:0-4393 GCA_036394475.1 Binatia bacterium | reverse complement strand
ACCGCCTTCACGCCGGGCGCCGCCCGCGCCCGCTCGGCGTCGATGCGGACGATTTTGCCGCTGGGGATCGAGCTGCGAACGATCACGCCGTGGAGCAGCCCCGGCAGGGTCGTGTCCGCGCCGTAGAGGACGTTCCCGGTGACGATGTCCCTGCCGTCCTTGCGCGGAACGGGTTGTCCGACGACGCGCAGCGCCTCCACTTTGGTGTCCATCGAGCAGCTAAGACCCGGCGGAGCCCTTTACGGCATCACGGGCGCCGACTGTCCCTTGGGCGGCGTGTAGAGCTGGAGCAGATTTCCGTCCGGGTCGAAGAAATAGAAGCCGCTGCCGGTCGGACGGTCGACCGTCGGGACGTTGTGGACCTTCACGCCCCATTCCTTCATTTTCTGCACCGCCAGATCGAAATCCTCCCGGTCCACGATGAACGCGTGATGCGTGGCGCCGTCCTCCTTGAGGGCGTCCTTCTCGACCGGCCGGGGGCGCTGAAACAGGGCCACCATGTCGTCGCCCGATCTGAGGTCGGCCCGATTCAGATGGTCCCCCATGTCGTCGCGGTTGAGCTTGGCGATCTTCATCCCGAGCACCTCG
This sequence comes from Binatia bacterium, assembly GCA_036394475.1. Lineage (GTDB taxonomy): Bacteria > Desulfobacterota > Binatia > UBA9968 > UBA9968 > JAJPJQ01. Next base: position 3,805 of record DASWFA010000780.1, on the reverse strand, counting down.
GTGTAAAACTTGACCGCGCGCGCGACGTCGTTCACGGGGATGCCGATGTGATAAACGCCTTTGGTGTTGATCATAGATCCTCCTTTCAGCCGTAGATCACTTCACGCCATTTCTCTCTTACCTCGTTTTTCAGCCTTTCGCTCGATTCCGCCACCGGCGGAAACTCGTTCCGTCTCTCGTAGGGCTTGCACGCGTCGATGAGCGCGCGCGAGTTGAGGCCGCGCTCCGCCGGGGTGATGCCGACGTCGAGCGCCCCGCTCCAGCAGCGCCGGACGATTTCGATCGCGTTTTCCGGGTCGCAGCGCGTCGCCATCGCCCAGACCACGTCGAAGATGCTGGTCGGGTCTATATCATCGTCGACCACGACGACAAAACGGCCGATGTAGGCGCCGCCGAGAACCTGCGAGGCGAGAAAGAGCGCCTGGCGGGAATGGCCGGGATACGCCTGCTTGATCGAGATGACGTTGAAGAGCCGGCCCACGCCGGGCTCCAGGCACCACACGCCCTTGACGCCGGGGAGGCCCGCCTTCTCGACGTGGTTCCAGATGTGGGACGCGATGATGACGCAGGTGGACAGCGAGTAATCCGTCGGCGGCCGGCCCGGCCGCGCGCAGCAGAGAATCGGATCGTTGCGATGGTAAATCCGCTCGACCCGGATGACGGGGGTGTCGGTCATCTCGCTGCCGTAGTAGCCGAGCCATTCGCCGAACGGCCCCTCGCGCCTGACCTCGCCGGGATGCATGAAGCCCTCGACGGCGATCTCGGCGGCGGCGGGGAAAGGCAGGCCCGTCGCCTCGCCCTCTACGACGTCGAAAGGCCTCCCCCGGAGGCCGCCGCAATAATCGAACTCCGAGCTGCCGAACTCCAGCGGGCTGCCCGCGCCGAGAAGCAGCAGCGGGTCCTGTCCGACGGTGACGACCACGGGGCACGGCTGGCCCCGCTGCCAGTATTTTTCCATGTGGACGCGCGCGTGCTTGGAAACCGAAGAGGTGAAGAGCCCCATCGACTTGCGGTCGTGCACCATCGCGCGGTAGGTGCCGAGGTTGGTCCAGTTCTCGTCCGGATCGCGCGTGATCGCCGCGCAGGCAGTGCCGATGAACCTGCCGCCGTCCAGCTCGTGAATGAACGGCACGGGGAATTTGTAGAGGTCGACGGCGTCGCCGGCCAGACGGTTCTCCAGCACCGGCCCGGTTTTCACGACGCGCGGCGGCAGCGGTACGAGGCCGCTCAATTTTTTCCTGAAGCGATCGACCAGGTCGAGCCCGGCGGACTCCAGCGGCAGGCCCAGCGTCAGCGCGAGGCGGCGGAACGAGCAGTACTGGCCGAAGAGGATGCGCATGCCCGCGGGATAATCCGTAATCTCGTCGAACAGCAGCGCCGGCGGCGTGCCCTGGCGCTCGCGCGCGATCAGCTCCGCCAGCGTGCCGATCTCGAGGTTCCAGTTTGCGCCCCTGAGTTTCTTGAGTTCGCCGGCGGACTCGACGATCTCCAGCCACTCGCGGAGATCCGCGTACGGCCGGGGACCGGTCTCCGGCTGCGCCGCCGGGCGCCGGCCCGCGCTCACGGCTTCCATCCTTCGCCCTCCAGCTCGCGGCCCGCCTCCCGCGCCAGGCGGAAATCGAACACCGCCTCCGGCCTCACCGCCTCGTTTCTGCCGATCGCCTGCGCGGCGATCGCGATGATCGCCTGCTGGGCCTCCGGCCCGATCAGTCCGTCCTTGGTGAAGGAAGGAACGCTCGAATCGTACATCGCCTCGACCATTTCCCGGTTTTCCGTTTTCATGTAGCGCATCATCATCTCGACCGTTTCGGCTTTGCGGGCGTGGATGAATTTAAGCCCCTTGAGAGTCGCCTTGACGAAGCCCTTGACCAGCGCCGGCCGGCTGTGCAGGGCGTCGAGGTGGATGCCGACGCCGCCCATATAGGAGGGAAACGCGTCGCCGAAATAGCCGAGGGCTCGGAGCCCCGCTTTTTTCGCCAGATAGTCGTGCGGCGGCGACAGGGGCGACGCGGCCACCGCGCCGCTCATGACCGCCGCCATCCTCACGCTGCTCGAGCCCAGGACGATGAACGTCACCTCCCTGGTATCTATTCCCTTGGCGCTCAAAAATCTCCGCGCCCCGACGTCGGCGAGCCCGCCGATCCCGCCCGTGGCGACTTTTTTCCCCTTGAGGTCCTCCAGCGTGCGGATCTCGCTCGAGGCGATGAGATACATGTCCGTGCGGCTGCCGTTGGCGAGGACCGAGCGGATCGGCATGCCGGCGATCGCCGCGTTGATCGTCGGCGAGCCGAGCGTGTTGAAATCGATGCCGTGGCTCACGAGCGCCTTGGACGCCACCGCGCTGTTGAGCAGGATGAAGCGCGGCTCGATCCCTTCCTGGCGGAAGTAGCCCCGGTCGCGGGCGGCCACGTACGGCGCCTGGACAAAGCTGAGCGAGCTGATCGAGACATCGACGACGAGGGGCTTTTCCTGGGCGTGGAGCGCGCTCGCGCCGAGAAGGGAAAAACGAACGGCACCGAACATCCATAGGGCTATGCGCGCGGCGACAGGCAAACGGAAATCCCCCCTACTTCGCCGGTCATAGCACCGGCGCGATGCATCATCAACATCAAAACGGATCAGATTTTACTCATGGCGAAGTTGCCCGGACTCTATGGCGCAAATCGTCTTGCGGCGGGAAATGTGCTAGGGCGAAGAGGAGGCCCGAGCGGGCGGCCCCGATGCGCGCACTCCGAGCTTACTGCCTGGCGACGGCCCGTTGCAGTCGTCAAGGCGCCGTTTATTGCCGCGGCGAACGAAGGCGGGGAGCGACGCTGCCGTGAAGATCTACGGCCGGCACTCCCAACCGAACTGGACATCGGCCGCCGCCGGATTGCCGCTCGCGACCGCCTGGATGGAGAGACGGCTGCCGGCGGCGATGACCGCGGTTGCGGCGGCGGAATTGCAGGTTTGCGCCGCCGTGCAGGTCGCCGTGAGCGCGTTGGTGGTTTCATTGACGCGAAGATTGATCTGATACTGTTTGCCGCCGACACCGGGGATCGCCGTGAGCCTGACCGACAGGTTCCCGGCCGTACAGGTCGTATTGGACGAGAGAGTCGTCACGTTAGTCTCGGTGAGATTGAAGGGCGTGAGTCCGGCGGGCGCGCCGTAAAACGTGCCGTTGCCGCCGGCAAAGCCGGTGACCCGCCCGGTGAATAGGCCGGACGGTCCGTTCGGTCCGGTCGCACCCGCGACGCCGGTAGCCCCGGTTGCGCCCGTGGCGCCGGTCGGGCCCTGCGCTCCCGTCGCGCCTGTCGCGCCTGGCGCGCCCGTGGCGCCCGTCGGTCCTTGCGCTCCCGTCGCTCCGGTTAAACCCGTAACTCCCGTTGAACCCGCTGGACCCGTCGCCCCTATGACGCCCGTCGCACCGGTGGGACCGACTGGACCCGGCGCGCCCATGGCGGCGAGCTTCGACCAGCAGTTGTCCAGACCGCAGTCGGCTGCGCCGCCGGGGAAATCGTTCGCGGCGCTCGTATGATCGAAGAGCGCGATCCAGGTCTCGCCGTTGTAAGTGACGACATCGTTGGCTTGATAGCTCGTGCTGTTGGTCCAAGCGCCTTCAAAAGTGATACCGACCGCGCCCGTGGCGCCCGGCGCTCCGGCAGGTCCCGCAGCGCCGGTGGCTCCGGTGTTGCCCGTAGCTCCGGTGTTACCGATCGCTCCGGCAGGACCCATGGCACCGGTGGCGCCCTGCGCGCCCGCCGGGCCTTGTGCGCCCGTCGCTCCCGTGGCTCCGGTGTTGCCCGTAGCTCCAGTGTTGCCCGTA
>DASWFA010000779.1:0-2111 GCA_036394475.1 Binatia bacterium | reverse complement strand
GTGCGGTGGTCGCCGCCGCCGCCGAGCTTGAACCCCGCCACGACGTTGTCGTGGATCGACATCGTGGGAAACGGGTTCGGCTTCTGGAAAACCATCCCGACCTTGCGGCGGACTTTCACCGGGTCGGTCCCCGGCCCGTAGAGATCGATCCCGTCCAGCAGCACCTTGCCGTCGACCCGGGCCCCCGGCGTCACTTCGTGCATGCGGTTCAGACATCGGATGAAGGTCGATTTGCCGCAGCCCGACGGGCCGATGATCGCGGTGACCTTGTTCGTTTTGATCGACAGGCTGACGTCGTTGACCGCGCGGGTCTTGCCGTAATAGACGCTGAGCCCCTGGACCTCGAGGCGCGTGTCGTTCGGCGGCGGCGCGGGCGCGCGCTCCGGCGTCTGGGGGGCGCGCCCGCCGGACGGCTCATTGAAGGCGTAGCTTTCGTTATTCATGGGATTTACCTCGGAGAAAAGCGCGCGTGAGGACGCTGGTTATCAGGACGACGACGAGCAGGATGAACGAGGCGGCCCAGGCTTTTTGATGCCAGTCCTCGTAGGGGGCTGTGGCATAGGTATAGATCAAGAGCGGCACCGTCGCGATCGGCTTGCCGAGATTCAAGTTCCAGTAGGGGTTGCCGAAGGCGGTGAACAGCATGGGAGCCGCTTCGCCCAGCGCCCGCGAGATCGCCAGGACCACGCCGGTCAGGAGCGCGCTCGAGGACACCGGCAGGACGACCCGGAGGATCGTTTTCCATTTGGGAATGCCCAGCGCCAGCGAGGCTTCGCGGAGAGAGTCGGGGACCAGGCGGAAGGCCTCGTGCGCGCTGATCAAAATAATCGGGATCATGATGAAGGCGTAGGCGACGGAGCCGGAAAGCCCGGAAAAGCCGCCGAGCGGCCGCACCACCAGCGCGTAGGCGAACAGGCCGACCACGATGGACGGAACGCCGGTCATGACTTCCGCGAGAAAGCGGACGTACCGGCCGAGCCGGGAGCTCGGAAACTCGTTGACGAAAACCGCCGCGCCGAGGCCGATCGGCACCGCCAGCGCGGCCGCGAAGAGGACGACGAGCGCGCTGCCGATGAGCGCGTTGGCGATGCCGCCGCCGGTCTCGCCGGGGGGCAGCGGCAGGGCGGTGAGAAATTCCCAGTTGATGGCGGTGGCGCCGCGATAGAGGACGTAGCCCAGGATCGTCACCAGAAAGAAAATGGTGATGCCGGCGCAGAGGAACATGGCGCTCACGGCGAGCCGCTCGATCGCCTTGCGGCGGAAATAGCGATAACCGGAAGTGGCGGGGCTCATGGCATCACTCGAAGATCGCGACCTTCCCCTTGGACAGGCGCCAGATGAGGGCCTGGGCGAGCAGGCTCACGACGATGGTGATGCCGAACAAGACCAGCCCGACGTAAATCAGCGACGAGACGTAGAGGCTGTAGGTCGCCTCGGTGAACTCGCTGGCGATCTGGCTCGCCATGCTGTGGACCGGATCGAAGAGCGAATGGATCAGGTCGAAGGAGTTGCCGCCCACCATCGTCACCGCCATGGTCTCGCCGATCGCGCGGCCGAGTCCCAGGATCACGGCGCCGACCAGCCCGACGCGCGCATAGGGGAGCGCGACCTTCCAGATCGCCTCCCACTTGGTGGCGCCGAGCGCCAGCATGCCTTCGATCTGAATCCGCGGGACGGTGAGGAGAATGTCGCGCGAGATCGCCGTGATGATCGGGATCACCATGATCGCCAGGATCACGCTGCCCGACAACACGCCGACGCCGTACACCGCCGGACCGTTGAAGAGAAAAAACCAGCCGAAGTGGGCCTTGAGCCAGATCTGCACGACGCGGATCACCGGGACCATGACGAACAGGCCCCAGAGCCCGAAAACGATGCTCGGGATGCCGGCGAGCAGCTCGATCGGATAGGAGATAATGGGGCGCAGCCGCTTGGGCACGTAGAAGCTGATGAAGATCGCCGAGCCGATGCTGATCGGGACCGCCAGCATCAGGGCGATCATCGCCTTGACCACAGTGCCGATGATCGTCGGCAGCGTGCCGAACTTCCGGGCCACCGGGTCCCAGGTCGTGCCGGCGAGAAACCCGAGCCCGAACCGCCCGATCGCCTCC
>DASWFA010000778.1:0-1501 GCA_036394475.1 Binatia bacterium | reverse complement strand
GGGTCAAGACAAGATCCGGCTCTCCCACAGCGCGCTCGAGGCCAACAACGCCGTCTGGTACGTCGCCCAGGACCTGGGATTTTACAAGAAGAACGGCTTGGACGCGGAGCTGCTCTTCATTCCCAGCACCACCACCAGCGTGATCAGCCTCGTCTCCGGAGACGTGCAGATCGCCAACGCATCGGGCGGAGGCGTGGCGAGCGCGGTCGTCGCGGGGTCCGATGTGGTTCTCGTCGCCTGTTATCAAAATTCTCTTCCCTACGAGCTGGTCGTCCAAGAGTCCGTGAAATCGCCGGAAGATCTCAAGGGCAAAAGCATCGGCATCAGCCGGATCGGCAGCGCCTCGGACGTGGCGGCGCGCGTCTTGCTCAAGGGGCTGGGGCTGGAGCCGGACAAGCAGGTGATGATCCTGCAGGTCGGCGGCCCGGCGGAGCGCGCGGCGGCGTTTCGCACCGGCAAGATCGCCGGCTTCCCGTCGCCCCCGGGAGTCGTCCATCTGACCAACATGGCTTTCAAGATCCTCGTCGGCACCGCCGACTTCAAGACGCGGTTCGATTTTCCCTATATCTGCGCCGCCACCACGAAGGGCTATCTGGCGCGCCGGCGGGAAACCGTAAAGAGAGTCGTGATGGCGCACATCGAGGCGATGTATTTTTTCAAGAGCCGGAAGGAAGAGGCGAAAAAGCTCATCTCCAAATACAGCCGAATCGCCAACGAGGTCTATCTGGAGGACTCTTACAACGCGGCCGCGAAGCTCTACGATCGCGTGCCGCTCGTGACGCGCGCCGGCATGGAGGCGCAGATCCAGGAGGCGGTGCTGCGCAAGCCCGGCGCGCGCCTGCGCTTCGAAGACATGGTGGACGACGGCATCGTGCGCGAGCTCGATAAAAGCGGTTTCATCGACAAGGTCCATGCGCAGTGATAAACATCTGACGCGGGAGGAGCCATGAAGCAGGGATTCAAGGTATTCGACAGCGACTTGCACGTGATGGAGCCGCCCGACCTGTGGGAGCGCTACATCGCGCCGGAGTTCAGGGCGATCGCGCCGCGCGGCCGGACCTCCGACAACGTGCGCGACCTGGGCGTGATCTTCCCGGACGGCGAGCCCAACGGCAAAAGGACGAGCGGCGTGCCGCACCGGGGCCACAACTACGAGAAGAACCAAACGCTTTACCGCGACGACGCGCGGCGGGGCTGGGGGCCGGAGGTCGAGCTCGAGGCGATGGATCGGGAAGGCGTCGACGTCGCCGTGCTTTTTCCTAGCCGCGGTCTCAGCGCCCTCACGCATCCCGATAGAGAGCCGCGCTTCGCCGCGGCGATCGCCCGGGCGTACAACGACTGGATGGCGAACTTCTGCCGGGCCGACGGGGCGCGGCTTCTCGGCGCCGGGATGATCTCCGTCTTCGACGTCCGAGACGCCGTCGACGAGAGCCGCCGGGTGGTGGAAGAGCTCGGGTTCCGCGCGGTCTTCCTCCGATCCAACATCGTCAACGGCAGGAAC
>DASWFA010000777.1:0-5833 GCA_036394475.1 Binatia bacterium | reverse complement strand
GAAAAAAAATATTTCCAAAAGAGCGGCGTGTTCCCCGCCAATCACGCGATCGTGATCCGCAAAGAACGCCTCGCCGGCGATCCGGCGCTGGCGCGGAAATTGTTCAAGATCTGGGACGAGGCGAAGAGCCTCGCCCTCGCGGACGACGCCGACCCGACGTTTTCCAACTTCGCCTGGATTCGCGATCTCTGGGAGGAAGAGCGGGAGATTTTCGGCGGCGACCCGTGGCGCTACGGATTTGCGGCCAATCAAAAAGTCATCGACGCGCTGCTCCGCTACGGCCGGGAGCAGGGGATCGCGGGGCCGGGCCTCGAAGCGGATAAATTGTTCGCGCGGATTCGATAAGAAGGCAGAAAGGAAGCTCTCCCATGGTAATGGCGCGCAAGGAAGACCATCTCAGGATGCGGATGGAGCACATCCGCTTCGGCAAAGAGGAGCTCGAGCGGCGGAAGAAATCCCCCGTCCACGTCAGGGCGGAGGAGATCGACGCGCAGCTCAAGGACCACAATCACGTCTACATCGTCGATCCGCGGCTCGGCTTCAACCAGCGGACTTTTCGCTTCTGGATCAACCTCCGCACCGCCGGCGAGGAGATGGAGTTCAGCGGCTGGCAGCTCGGCCACCGCCACACGGTCGAGGCGGTCATCTATATCCTCAAGGGCCACGGCTACAGCGTGATCGACGGCATCAAGTATCCCTGGGAGGCCGGCGACCTGATCTGCGTGCCGGTCTTCGCTTGGCACCGCCACCACAACGAGAGCGGCGACGAGCTGGTCTATCTCGCCGCGACGACCGGGCCGCTGTCGATGGCGATGGGCATCGCGATCTACGAGGAAGAAAAATATCCCGAGTACTGGATCTTCGCGCAGAAGGGCGAGGAGGCGATGAAGACGCTTGTGCCCGGCGGCGCGGAGATCCCGGCGGAGGCGCGCGTCAAGTTCGACTCGGCCCAGTGGAAGCCCAAGCGCGCGTCCAACGGCGGCGAGCCGGCCCCCGAGGAGATTTATTACGAGCAGCTCAACTACGCCGAACGGGAGGAGAAGCTGAGACGGGCGGGGAAGGTGCTGGTCAAGGGGAGCGATCTCAAGTTCGGCTCGACGCCGATGGGGCGCGTCGCCTACGCGGTCGATCCCAAGCTCGGCTTTCACGTGAAGATATTGGGCACGCTGATCGCCGAGATCCCCGCGGGCAAGCGCTCGGGCGCGCACCGGCACATCTACGAAGAGACCAACTATATCCTCGAAGGCGAGGGCTACAGCATCATCGAGGACCAGAAGTACGAATGGAAAAAAGGCGACACGCTGGTGATCCCGGTTTTCGCCTGGCACCAGCATTTCAATACCGGCAAAACGACGGCGCGCTTCCTGGCGCACCATGGGCGGGTCGCGATGGAGAGCACCGGCTATGTCCACACGCAGCAAGGCGAGCCGGCGGACTATTAGCAGGCCGGCCATAAAGGCCCATCTACGGCGTTGCGCTTCAAACCGCTTCGCTCGACGTACTGAAAAAAGTACGCCTCGCTCGCGATTCTCGCGCGCCTTGTAGCTGGGACCTTTCTGACCGCCTGAGAAGAGAATTCGGGGATTGGAACTTTAAACTCGAAACCCGTAACCCGAAACTTTTTTATGACCAATAACCACGGCCACGACCACGAAGGCAGCTCGGAGCCGCACACGCATCTGGTGAGCGTCGGCATCGACATCGGCTCGTCGACGTCGCATCTGATGTTCTCCGAGCTGGCGATCGGCTATCCGTCGGCGCACCGGCGCCGGCCCGAAATATTGGAGCGCAAGGTGATCGCGCGCTCGCCGGTGCTGCTGACGCCCTTTACCGGCGACTGGAACATCGAGGCGGGGCCGCTGGCGGCGCTGATCGACGCGAGCTTCGAGGCCGCCGGGCTCGACCGCGCGCGGATCGACACCGGCGCGGTGATCATCACCGGCGAGGCGGCGCGGCGCGAGAACGCGCAGAAGATCGCCGAGCTGTTTTCCGCCCGTGCGGGGCAGTTCGTGTGCGCCACCGCCGGGCCGCGGCTGGAGGCGCTCCTCGCGGCGCACGGCTCGGGCGCGGTGGGGCGCAGCCGCGAGGAGGCGACGACGCTCCTCAACATCGACATCGGCGGCGGCACCACCAAGCTGAGCCTGGTCGAGAAGGGGCGCGTCGCGGGCGTGACCGCGCTCAACATCGGCGCGCGGCTGATCGCCTACGACGGTGCGCGACGGATCGTCCGGCTGGAGCGCTCGGGAAAAAGATTTTTGGACGCCGCCGGCCTGAAGCTCGGTCTCGGCGATGTTATCGACCCGGCGGCGCTCCGGACCATAGCCGCGCACATGGCGCGGATTCTGTTCGACCTCGTGGACGGAGGCGCGCCGCCCTGGGGCGAGCTGATGGTGATGCCGCCGCTCGGCGCGCCGCCGCCGCTCGACGGGATTCTTTTCTCCGGCGGCGTCTCCGAGTATATTTATGGACGCGAGGGCGGCGCCTTCGGCGACCTGGGGCCGCTGCTCGGCGGGGAGATTCGGGAGCAGGCGGAGAAACGCGGCTATCGGATTTTCGATTCGAGCGAGGGCATCCGCGCCACGGTGATCGGCGCCTCGCAATATTCCATGCAGGTAAGCGGCGAAACGATCTTCATCCCGGATGCGAAGGCGCTGCCGCTGCATAACCTGCGCGTCTCGATGGTCCGGGTGACCTGGGACGCGCCGGTCGCGGAACAGGCGGCGCGGGCGATTCGCGCGGCGCTGGCGGCGACTGATCCCGAGGTCAGGGCGGCGCCCTTCGCGCTGGTTTTTATCTCGCCGCCTTTTCTGGGCTACGGCGCCGCCCAGGATTTGGCCGAGGGCATCCGCGCCGCGCTCGCGCCGCTCGCGCCGGCGGAGCGCCCCCGCATGCTGGTGTTCGAGCAGAACATCGGCCGGGTGATCGGCGAGACGCTCGCCGATTTCGGCCTGCCCTGCGTGGACGAGGTCGCGCTGGGCGAATTGGATTTCATCGACGTCGGCGGCGTCGTCGAGGGCGAGGGGTTCGTTCCGGTCGTGATTAAAAGTTTAGCTTTCGGAGCGTGAGCATGGGCCGATTCGATGAAATAAAAGAAGAGCTCAATCATATGGTCAACCGGCAGTTTGAGAGCCCGGAGTTCAACCATTTCTTGAATATCAAATGGACCCTGCCGCGGGCGCGGTTTTACCTCATCCACAATTCCCTCTACGTCAAAAATCGGCGCGACTGCTGGGGCTACGTGCTGGGCGCGAGCCCGCTCGACGTGAAGGCGATCGTCTGGGAGCACGAGAAAGAAGAGCTGATCAACGATCCGCGCTGCGGCACCGACCACTTCACGCTGTGCATCAGGCAGGGGGAGTCGATCGGCCTCAAGAAAGAGGACATCGTCGGCGCCGAGCCGATCCCCGCCGCGCGCGCGACTTTTTACGCCTGGATCCACCTCGCCAAAGACCGGCCGTGGATCGAGGCGCTGGCGTCGTCGTCCATCCTGGAAAGAAGAAACAACGGCCAGATCGTCAAGGGCGGCGGCCTGTCGGGGCGCATCGGCAAGCAGTGGCGCGAGGATCTGGGCCTCGAATGGTCGCAGATGCCGGCGCAGGACGTGCACCGCTCCGCCGACGAGGCGCACTCGGACATGATGGAGGACATCTTCACGCGCCATGTAAACTCGGATGACGCCGGCGCGGCGGTGCTCCACGCGGCCGGCGAGTCGCTCGCGATCGATCGCGCGTTTCGCGGCGCGCTGGCGGACGAAATGGAGAGGTTGTAAGGGATCGTCCTCGGTGCGGGCCTCTCCGGGCGACGGCGATGGGGCTCTACTTAAGCCGAAGCTGAACGGTCGGCGCCGTCGCCCTTCAAGGCTCGCCCCCGGACGATCGGGGAGAGGGTGAAAAAAAGATGCCGCGCCGGGTTAAGCCTTTCCGGGCGACGGCGATGGGGCTCTACTTAAGCCGAAGCTGAACGGTCGGCGCCGTCGCCCTTCAAGGCTCGCCCCCCGGACGAATCTGGGGGAGGGGATGGATGAACGCAACCGTTGGTGATTTTGTCGCGATTGTTTGGGCAGAATATTGGAGACGGTAATGAGCAAACCGGTAAAATTGATGGAAGAGTTGAACCGCATGGTGAACCGGCAGTTCGAGACTCCGGAGTTCGTACGTTTTCTCGGCGGGCGGCTCAACCGCGAGCGGGCGCGTTTTTTCACCGTCGAGGGCGCGCACTACGTCAAGAACCGGCGCGACTGCTGGGGCTACGTGCAGGGGGCGGCGCCGCTCGACGTCAAGTCGGTCATCTGGAAGCACGAGGAGGACGAGCTGATCAACGACCCGCGCTGCGGCTCGGACCATTACACGCTTAGCGTCCGCACCGCCGAGGCGCTGGGGCTCACGCGCGCGGACGTCGAGCGCTCCGAGCCCTTTCCGCTCGGGCGCGCCGCGCTCTACGCCTGGATCCTGCTCGCCAAGGACCGCTCCTGGCTCGAGGCGTTCACCGCCTCGGCGATCCTCGAGCGGCGCAACAACGGCAAGATCGTCGCGGGCGGCAGCCTGTCGGCGCGGATCGGCAAAAAATGGGTTGAAGAGCTGGGTTTCCGGTGGGAGGATATGCCCGACATCAACGTGCATAAAGACGCGGACGAGGCGCACTCGGATCTCATGGAGATGATTTTCGACCGCCACGTTAAAAACGGCCGGGACGAGCAGGCGGTGCTCCGGGGCGCGCGCGAATCGTTGGAGATCGACCGGGCCTACCGGGGAGCGTTGGCCGATGCGATGGCAAAAATCGCTTAGCCTGGCCGGAGCGGCGCTGCTGGCCGCCTCCGCGCTTTTGCCGCTCAGCGCCGGGGCGCAGAGCGCGGCGCTCGTCGAGCAGGCGCGGAAAGAGGGCGAGGTCGTTTTCTATTCCACCATGCCGGTGACGCTCTTCGAAATCTTCTCGAAGACGGCGAAGGAAAAATATCCGTTTCTCAACCTCCGGCACATTTACCTGAGCTCGTCGCGCCAGGTCTCCCGGGTCATGCTGGAGCACCGCAGCGGCAAGGTCCAGGCCGACGTTCTGGGCAACAGCATCGAGGGGATGATCTATTTCAAAGACCAGAAGGTCCTCGGAAGATACGACTCGCCCGAGGCCGGGGCGATGATCGAAAGCGCGGTCGATCCGGACCGCCTGTGGTTCGGCATCACGACCGATCTGCTGATCACCGCGTTCAACACCCGGATGATGCCGCGCGCGAAGGCGCCGAAAAATTACGACGAGTATTTGAGTCCAGAATTCAAGGGGCAGATGGCGACCAACAGCGGCGTGCCCTACGCCCTCACCGGCATGGCGAGCCTGCGCGGCGGCGAGCAGGGAAAGGCCTATCTCAAAAAGCTGGAGCAGCAGAACATCCGGCCGGTGGAGGGCTACACCCACGTGACCAATCTCCTGGCCGCCGGCGAGTACCCGCTGGCGATCTTCCAGCAGGCGTCCAAGGTCGAGGACTTGAAGAAAAAAGGCGCGCCGATCGATTGGCTTCCCGCCGCGCCCACGTTCGCCACGCTTTCCACCATCGGGATGGTCCAAAGCCCGGCGCACCCGGCCGCGGCCCGGCTGTTGATCGATTTTTTTCTTTCCGCCGAGGGCCAGCAGGCGCTGGTCCGGGCAGGAAAATTCCCGCTCCGCAAAAACGTCAGGTCGCCGGCGAAAAGCGTCGACGAGCTGCTGTCCGGCCCCAACCTCCACGTGATCAAGCCCGAGGGCGAGTACAGCGACTCGATGAAGCTCTACCGGCAGCTTCTGGGGATGCCGTCGTGAAGCTCTCCCGCTGCATTCTTTTCATCTCTCTTTTCCTCGCCGCCGC
>DASWFA010000776.1:0-2770 GCA_036394475.1 Binatia bacterium | reverse complement strand
ATTCTCGATCGTGTAGATGCGGATGCCCGCCTCGTTGGGGACGCTGGCCGCGACCGTCTTGTCGAAATAGGGGCGCTCCTGGTTCTGGATCAGGATGTCGCCGGCGATCTGCACTTTGTGCGCGTGCGTGTTGGGCGGATGCGGCATTTGTTTGACGACGCGCGGGTCGGCCGGGTCGGCGGCGTCGACGATCGTGAGCGCCATCGGCGAAGTCCCCAGGTGGGCGACGTAGACGTAGCGGCCTTTTTTCAAGAGCTGCATGCCGTCGCCGTGGCCGTTCAGATCGTGGTGGCCGACGAGCCTTACGTTCCAGCTCTCGCTCTTGGCCTGGATTTTTTCGATGGTCTCCTGCACGGTGGCTACTCCTATCGAATTTACCCGCGTCTATGGAAGACTCTCTTATACTTCCCGTCGCGAGCTTGTCAACCGTGGCGCGGTTGGCGAAGCCCACCGTGTATGCTATGAGAGACGGGCTTCCCGAAGGAGTTGGTCATGAAACGATTGGCAACTCTCACAGCGCTTTTTCTCCTGCTTTCGCTTCCCTCCCTGCACGCGCAAACCAAGCGCATTCCGGTCGCCTACAGCGCGCTCAGCGCGACGCAAACCGGCTTTTATCTCGCCAAGGAAGCGGGGCTATTCGAGAAAAACGGGCTCGCCGTGGACATGGTCTACGTCGCCGGCGGGACGCGGATCGCCCAGGCGCTCATCGCGGGGGAATTCCCGGTCGCCCTGGCCGGCGGCGCGATCGTCAACGCCAACCTTGCCGGCGGCGACATCGTCGTCGTGGGCGGCGTGGTCAACGTGCCGTCGTTTTACGTCTATGTCCACCCGTCGATCAAAAAACCGGAGGATTTGAAAGGCAAGGCGCTCGGGATCACGACCTACGGCTCGTCGACCGATTTCACGCTCCGCTATCTGGTCCGGAAATGGGGCCTCGAGCCCGACCGCGACGTGAAGATCATCCAGGCCGGCGGCCAGCCGGAGATCCTCGCCGCGATGCAGGCCGGCGCGCTCCAGGGCGGCAACCTCTCCTCGCCGGCGGACTTCAAGGCGAGAAAGGCGGGCTTTACGCTGCTGGCCGACTTCGCCAAGGTCGGGCTCGACTACCCGACGGTCAGTCTCGTCTCCACCCGGTCCCACATCAAAAAAGATCCGGCGACCGTGAAGCGCTTCATCGCCGGTTACAGCGAGGGCGTGCACCGGCTGTTCACCGACAAGGAGCTCGGCATCAAGATCATCGGCAAGTACACGCGCACGCAGGATCGCGAGGTGCTGGAGTCGTCGTACGCCTACGCGACGAATTTTATCGAGCGCACCCCGAAGCTGCCGGTGAAGGCGATCGAGACCATCCTCGAGCAGACCGCGGCGACCAACCCCAAGGCGAAGCAGTTCAGAGCCGACGACTTTATCGACGCGAGCTTCTACAACGAGCTCGACAAGAGCGGCTTCTTTAAAAACCTGTGGCGCTAGAAACTCGAAACTTGAAACTTTTTTATGGAATTAAACCTGCACGGCTCCGCGCGGACTATCGACCAAGCGCTCGAGCGAGCGCGGGCGGCGGAGGCCGCCGGCTTCGACGGCATCTTCTTCGCCGACAGCCAGCTCAACTCCCTCGACCCTTTCCAGGTTCTGGCCCTGATCGCGACCCAAACGAAGCGCCTGCGTCTCGGCACCGCCGTCAGCAACATGGTCTACCGCGACCCGAGCGTGCTGGCGAATTCCGCCGCGACTGTGAACGAGGTTTCACAGGGCCGGGCGATTTTAGGGCTCGGCACAGGCGACGGGCCGGTCTACAGCCTCGGGCGCAGCGCGACGAAGCTGGCCGAATTCGAGCCCGGGCTCCAGACGATCCGTAGCCTCCTGAATGGAAAAACGATCCCGGTTCCGCGCGGCAAAGAGCGCGCCGAGGGCAAGGTAAATCTCCGCGTCGGCAAGCTGCCGATGCCGGTTTATATATCGGCCGAAGGGCCGCGCACGCTTGAAGTCGCTGGGCGGGCCGCCGACGGCGTGATTCTCGGCAGCGGCTTCGATCTGAAAGTGCTGGATTGGGCGCGCGCGAAAATCGCCGCAGGCGCGCGCGACGCCGGCCGCGACCCGGCGGAGATCGACGTCATGCCGGCCGGAATGACCGTCGTGGACGAAGACGGGGCCAAGGCGCGCCGCCTGGCGCGCTCGCGCCTGGCCAATCGGGCGCACCACAATTTTCGCTTCACGATGGAGACCGTGCCGCCGGAGGAGGTCGCTGGAGTCGACCGCTTCATGGCCGGCTTCGACATCTCCAAGCCGATCGAAGAGCGCGTCGATCCGAACATCGTCACGGACTATCTCGTCCGGCGCTTCACGATCGCCGGCACGCCGGAAGAATGCGCCGCGCGCGTGCGCGAGCTGGAAAAAACAGGCGTGAAGCGCCTCCTGCTGACGCCGCCTGAAGCGATTTATTTACAAGTCATAGAAGCGTGGGGACTGCACGTAATTCCGAAACTCCGAACTAATGCCTAATGCCTATCGCCTGATTTCCCATGAAAGCGATCGTCCTGAGAGAATTCGGCGGCCCCGAAGTGCTTCGCCTCGAAGATGTGCCGGCGCCCGCGCCCGCTCCGGGCGAGGTGCTCGTCCAGGTCCATTCCGTCTCGGTCAACCGGACCCTCGATTTGGTGGTGCGCGCGGGGAAATATCCGTCCGACGTCGGCCTGCCGCTGGTTCTGGGCGTGGACCCCGCGGGCGTGGTCGCCGCCGTCGGCGAAGGAGTGGACCCGTCGCAGGTCGGCGC
>DASWFA010000775.1:0-2148 GCA_036394475.1 Binatia bacterium | reverse complement strand
GAGTTCGAAGGCTACACCATCCCCTGCGACGAAGAGCAGGCCCGCATCCTGCTCGAGACCGCCAGGCAACACTGCCCCCACGCGGTGTTCGAGATCCAAAAGGCCATCACCTACGCCAAGCAGCAGGCGGCGAGTTGAAGGAAAACCAAGCCTTTCTCTTTATTCGTCGCCCGCGCGCGAGCTTCTCCCGCCCCTTGGTCTTGCAATAGCCGGCCCTTTTCATTAGCATTTGCCGCCGATCACAATCTCTTTTTCCCTTTAAGAGGGCCGACATGGTGGCTGAATTACCGAGGCGATTTTTTCGGGCCGCGCTGCTGATTCTGATGTCACTGCTGCCGCTGTGCCCGCCGGCCGGCGCCGAAGAGACCAGGAAAGTGCACGTCGCCGTTCCCGGCGTCGCGCCGGGCGCGGTCGGCCCGTTCGCCGTCGCGACAGAGATGGGCTACTACCGGGACGAAGGGCTCGAGGTCGCGCTCGTGGTCATGCCCGCGGCCGTCAGCGCCCAGGCTCTGGTCGCCGGCAACGTGGAGTTCAGCACCGCGGGCGGCGCCGCGCTGCCGCCCGCGCTACGGGGCGCGCCCATACGCTTTCTGTTCACCCCCTTTTACAGGCCGATGTACTGGCTTTTCTCCCGGCCCGAGCTCCGCGACTTGAAAAGCCTCAAGGGCAAGAAAGTCGGCGTCTCGAGCATCGGCAGCGGGCCGGATTCGATCCTGAGGCAGGTTTTGAAAAACAACGGCCTCGACGGCGGGCGCGACGTGACGATCATGTCGCTCGGCGCGGGCGCGGCGCGCTTCTACGCGCTGCAGGCGGGCTCGGTCGACGCGGCGATGCTCGGCATCCCGGCCAACCTCATGGCCGAGGACGCGGGCTTTCGCGAGATCATGTCCTTCATCCACCAGGACTTTCTGGAGTTCCAGGCGAACGTCATCATCCGGGAAGAGATGGGACGATCGGACCCGGCCCTGATCGAGCGGTTTCTTCGGGCGACGATCAAAGGTTTTTTGTATTACCGGGACAACCGCCCGGGGACGATCCGGTTCTTCGCCCGGTACATGAAGGTCGGCGAAGACCAGATGGCGCGCACGTACGACGCGATCCTGCCGAGCCTCACGCGCGACGGGACGCCGGGCGAGGATTTGCAGAGAAAATCGCTCGAGCACATCCTGGAGCGCGTCGGGCTCAAGGAGCCGCCGCCGATGGAGAGAATCTTTAATTACGCCCTCGCCCGGAAGCTCTACGGCGAGCTGCAAACGAAGGGCTGGCGGCCGGTTAAATAAAGGCAAAAGGTAAAAGTAAAAAGGCAAACTTTTTACTTTTCGAGCTCCTGCCACCGCGCATAGCACTCTTCCAGCTCTTTGTTGACGATTTCGAGCCGCTCGACGGCGACCGTGATCTTGTCGCGGGGCTGCCGGTGAAACTCCGCGTCGCTCAGGGCCGCATGGAGCCGGGACTGCTCCGCCTCCAGCCCTTCGATCCGCGCGGGCAGCGCTTCCAGCTCGCGCTGGTCCTTGTAAGACAGCTTGCCGGCCCGCTGGACGCGCTTCTCTTCCGCCGGGCGCTCGGGCGCGGCGCCCGTTTCGAGGACGAGCCGCCGGTAGCGCGCCCAGTCCTCGTAGCCGCCGACGTACTCGCCGATTTTTCCGCCGCCCTCGAAAACCAGCGTGCTCGTCACGACGTTATCGAGAAAGGTACGGTCGTGGCTCACCAGGAGCAGCGTGCCTTTGTAATCGGCCAGCAGGTCTTCCAAGAGCTCCAGCGTATCGACGTCGAGGTCGTTGGTGGGCTCGTCGAGCACCATCAGGTTCACGGTCCGGGTGAAGATTTTGGCCAGCAGCAGACGATTCCTCTCGCCGCCGGAGAGCGCCTTCACCGGCGAGTCGATGCGCTGCGGCGGGAACAAAAAATCCTTCAGGTAGCCGATCACGTGGCGCGAGCGGCCCTTGACCGTGACGTAGTCCGAGCCCTCGCTCATGTTTTCGCGCACCGTCTTTTCCGGGTCGAGCCGCCTCCTGTGCTGGTCGAAGTAGGCGACCTGAAGGCGGGTGCCCCGCACCACCTGGCCGCCGGTGGGGACAATTTCACCCAGGATCAGCTTCAAGAGCGTGCTCTTGCCCGAGCCGTTCGGGCCGATGATGCCGACGCGGT
>DASWFA010000774.1:0-6276 GCA_036394475.1 Binatia bacterium | reverse complement strand
AGACGAGCGCGCGCGCGATCGCCAGCCGCTGGACCTCGCCGCCGGAAAGCTCCTCCGGCAGATGGCCGCGGCGCGCCGCCAGGCCGACGCGCTCGAGCAGCGCCTCGGAGCGGGAGCGGGCCTCTTTCTCCGTCCGGCCGTCGAGGAGCAGCGGCAATCCGACGTTCTCGATCGCCGTGAGCGTCGGCAGCAGGTTGAAAAACTGGAAGATGAAGCCGACCTTCGCGCGCCGAAAGAGCGTCACCCCGTCGTCGTCCATCTGCGAGATCACCCGGCCGTCGACCACGACGTCGCCCGCGCTCGGCCGGTCCAGGCCGCCGATGAGATGGAGGAGCGTGCTCTTCCCCGAGCCGCTCGGCCCCATGACGACGGCGAACTCGCCGCGGGCTATTTCGAGCGAGACTCCGGCGAGCGCGGTCAAGTCGCCGGCGCCCTGCCGGTACGACTTGTGCACGTCGATCAGGCGGATCATACGAAAGAGATTTGCGGCGCGCGGAGCTCCGGCGCGGCGGCGCTCCGGCCGTGCGTGCTCTCGGCGAGCGCGAGGTTCGCCCGGGTCGCTCCGACGAGGGAGGCGAGATCGACGCCGAGGTGAACCGGCGGGTAGGCCGCGAGCTTTTCCAAGCCGGCGCGCCAGAGCTTGATCGCGCCGATGAGCACGCCCTGCTCCAGCTTGTAATAGCCGGCGGCGACCTGGATGATCCCCTGGTAGAATGCGCGGTCTTCGCCGTGGTCTTCGAGCCAGATCTCTTCGAGCGTCTCGTGGCACTCGAAGAAAAGCTTCTGGTTGAACTCCTCGATGCCTTTGACCAGGCGCGGATCGTCGGGAACTTTCACGCTGCGGTCCATCTCTTATAGTTTGCCCTTATATTTTGCCGCCCATCGCTTATAATAGCGCCTATCCGAATCGTTGATTTATAACATGCAGATCGAGGTGAATGCCACGGACAACATCCGCTTGAAGATCGACGCGCTCGCCTACGGTCCCTACGGCATCGGCCGGCACGAGGGGCGCGTGATCATGGTCCCCATGACCGTCCCGGGCGACGAGGCGGAGGTGCGGATCGTCGAGGACAAGGGCAACTACGCGGTCGGCGCGCTGGTGCGGATCGTCGCGCCCTCGCCCGACCGGCAGGAGCCGCCCTGCCCCTACGTCGGCGCGTGCGGCGGCTGCCCGTGGCAGATGGTCCGCTACGAAGCGCAGCTCGCGGCCAAGGCGAAGAGCGTCGAGGAGGCCTTGACGCGCATCGGCAAGCTCAAGGGATACGAGATGCTCTCGATCCTCGCCTCGCCGGAAGAGTACCGCTACCGCCGCCGGATTCGCCTCCACGTCGATCGGAACAAGCGCATCGGCTACCACCGCGCCTTCAGCCACGAGCTGATCGAAGTCGAGTCCTGCCTGATCGCGACGCCGGAGGCCGACCGCCGCCTCGGCGCCGCCGGCGCGTGGGCGGCCGGGCTCAAGTCGACGATCGTCGAAGTCGAGATCGTCGAGAGCGACGCCGGCGGCGCCGTCGTTCTGGTCGGCAAGGTCGACGGCGCGATCTCCCCCGTGGACGACGCGGCGAACGCGCGCTTTTTAGCCGCGCATACGGACGTCCAGGGGCTGGTGCTTTTCGGCCGCCAAAGCCGCCGGGCCTGGGGCCTCGGGACCGTTGTCGTCGAGCTGGAGGACGGCTTGCAGATGGAAGTCGACGCCGAAGTCTTCATCCAGGTCAACCGCGCGGGCAACCGCCGCCTGGTCTCGGAGTTTCTCGAATGGGGCGGCTTCGGCGCCGGCGACCGCGTGCTCGAATTATATTCCGGCGCGGGCAATTTCACCCTGCCCGTGGCCAAGAGGGCCGGCACGATCGTCGCGGTCGAGGGCGACGAGCGCGCGGTGAGAAACGGAAAGAAAAACAGCCGGGCGGGCGGGCTGGAAAACATCCGCTGGGTTCAGTCGCACGCCCCGCACGCGGCGCGCGAGCTCCGGCAAGCCGGCTCGAAGTTCTCGAAAATCATTTTGAACCCGCCGCGCTCCGGCGCCAAGGGGCTGGAGGACGACCTGGCCGCGCTCGGCGCGGAAAAAATCCTCTACGTCTCCTGCAACCCGGCGACGCTCGCGCGCGACCTCGCCGCGCTGGATAAAAAAGGCTATTCGGTCAAGCGCGTCCGCCCGGTGGACCTGTTTCCCCACACCTTTCACGTCGAGACGCTGGCGGAGGCGGCGCTGCGGTAGATAGCTGATTATACTGCGATTTTTGGTATTTTCAGGCCCGGATCATGCCCCGCCCGGACCGAGTTTCGGCGGCAAGAACAAGCCTCTATAAACTCGCGACGGCCTCTGATATAGTTCCTTCCCGTAACAGGAGGACCGCAATGTCAGAGGCCAAGAAAAACCGGGCGCCCAAAGTCACCATCATCGGCAGCAAGGGCGCCGATCAGGCGATCAACTATCTCCTGGAAGACCGCCACGAACTCGAATGGCTCGTCGCCATCGGCCGCACCCGCGACGGCGATATCATCTTCTACGACAGCGGCGGCGACATCATCCAGGACCTGGGCGCGCTCGAATACGTCAAGGAGAGAATTCTGAGAGACTACTTCGGCGACACCGAAGACTGAGCCCCGCGCATGCGCCAGAC
Source organism: Binatia bacterium (assembly GCA_036394475.1). GTDB lineage: Bacteria > Desulfobacterota > Binatia > UBA9968 > UBA9968 > JAJPJQ01. The sequence goes on along the minus strand of DASWFA010000774.1, from coordinate 3,652 downwards.
CGGCATCGCCACGCTCCCGCTCCACGGTGGCAAAGCCCCCGCCTGGCTGTTTCAACGGATGGTCCGGCTCGGGCGCGAGATCGCCCGCCTGATCGTCGAAGACCAGGGCCCGCGCGAGCTGCTCGCCCGCATCTCCGATCCCTACTGGTTCCAATCCTTCGGCTGCGTGCTCGGCTTCGACTGGCACTCCTCCGGCGTGACCACGACGGTCTGCGGCGCGCTGAAAGAAGGCCTCCGCGGCATGGAGCGCGAGACCGGGCTCGTCGTCGCCGGGGGCAAGGGCGCGACCTCGCGCAAGACCCCGGGCGAGATCCTCGCCGCCGGGGAAAAATACAGCCTGGCGCGCGACCCGAACGAGCTGGTGGGACTCAGCAAGCTCACGGCGAAGATCGACAACAACGCAATTCAGGACGGCTTCCAGCTCTACCATCATAATTTTTTCTTCACCCTCGACGGCGCCTGGGCGGTCGTGCAGCAGGGCATGAGCGACCGCTTCGCCCGCCGCTATCACTGGAATTCCGAAGAGGTGAAATCGCTCACAATCGAGCCGCACGCGGCGATCTGCACGAGTATCCGGAAAGACAACGTGCTGAACCTGGTGGCGGCCGAGAGCGTGAAGACGCAGGACGTGATGACCGAATTGTCGCACCTGAGCCCCGAGAAGATCACCCGCGAGATCGGTCTGATGAAGACCCTCTCGCTCCCGCGCCGGCACGAAGTCGCCGTCAGCGACCTCCGCCCCGAGTCGATCGAGAAAGTGCTGCTCAAGACCTACGAAGCCCAGGCGCAAGATTTTAAGACCCTGCTCGGCCTGCCCGGCGTCGGCGCCAAGACCCTCCGCGCCCTGGCGTTGATCGCCGAAGTCACCTACGGCACCGCCGCGTCGTGGAACGACCCGGCCAAGTTCAGCTTCGCCCACGGCGGCAAGGACGGCCACCCCTATCCGGTGGACCGCAAGGTGTACGATCAGTCGGTGGAGATTTTACGAAAGACTTTGGAGCGGGCGAGGATAGAGAGGTCGGAAAAAGAGAATGCGCTGAAGAGGCTGGTGAGGATGGGGGCGGGTGATTCGTGAAATTAATACCGCTCGACTTCGCCGTCATCGCTTACGGCGCCGCGGGAACGGTTCTCACCTTCTCCGGCGCGCCCAAAGGAGTTTTGGTCTTTTTGGGCATTTTGTCAGCCCTAATCGCCGTGCCGTCTATTTTTGCATTGATCGCGCGGCCGTTGGTTAAATATCCGACGGAGCGGAGGGTGCATTTACTTTACGTGATCTCAAATGTTGTACCGATAATTGCGATGATGCATCTCGTCAATCCGATTGCGATTTGCCGATTGCGATTTGATGTAGACCAAAGATGAATGTTTGATTGCAAGACCTGCCCCTAGTCCTTCCCCCTTTGGAAAGAAAAAGAGACTGGATTCCCGTTTGCACGGGAATGACGGATTAGGAGAGCGTCGTTTCTTAATCCGTCACCTCCGCGAAAGCATGTCCTGAGCTCAGCCGAAGGGCGAGGGTCCAGGGAATTCGAGCGCCGGCGCGCGCGGATCAAAAAAAGGCGGCGTTCCCGCGCGGCCACGATTACCGGAACCAGGGGTCGAAAAAGTCAAAATCCCGGAAATCTCGATGGAAGTCTCGCCGGTCTCGGTCGCGGAAATCTCTATGAAAGTCGAATCTATCCAGCCTCCGGTCGAAGAAATCCCGGTGCAAATCTCTTCGATCTCTAAAGACCTCCCTGCGGTCGAATAGGATATGGGCGCGGTCGCGTCGAAAATCAAACCTGTCCCGCCCGAAATCGCGCCCCGGAGCGAACCGAAAAGGAGCACCGCCGCCCCGCCATCCCGGCCCCGGACCACGCGGGGAACCCCAGGCTAAGGCGGGCGAGCTTGAAAGGATCAGGGATGCGGCGAACAGGCTTCCTATAACAACGGCTCTGAAATTATTCATAGAACCCTCCTCCACTTCCCTTATCTCTCTTAAATTTCGGTCAAAGAGGGTTGGCAGAGATTTTCTGCGGACTTCTCCTGCTTCTCTCGAATAAAATACCTCAGTGATGTCTCGGAATGAAAAAAGATCGAGACCTGGCGATTAATTGGCGGGAAAACCTATGACCATTGGGGAAAAACCGGTCGGCAGTCTTTTCGTAAAGCTGAATCATCATCCGAAAGAGACTGGATCCCGTTTGCACGGGAACGACGGATTCCGGAGCGGCGTTTTTTATCCGTCACCCCCGCGAAAGCATGTCCTGAGCTCAGCCGAAGGGCGGGGGTCCGGGAAATGGTAGTTGCGGCGGCGGGCTTCCACTCGATTCTAAGAGCCGATCTCAACGGTGAAATCCCTCCCCTCCCACCTTCCCCCCTCCGTCCAATAAAACGTAAATCTCAACTCCCCCCTCTGCCCTCTCGGAATCGCCACGTCCACATAATAAATTCCGATTTTAGTCGCCGCCGCATCGCTGTCTTTTAATGTCGCCCATTCGTCGAGCGTCCAGCGGAGGCGAAAAGGCGCCGACGCCTGGATGCGGAGCGTGTCGCCCGCCGCCACGGTCCGGACCTGGCGGTTGAACTTCCACACCTCCAGGTCTTTCCGCCCGGTGCCGTTCGCGTAGCGCCGCTCGACGATCGGCAGGCGGTCGAACACCGTCTCGTCGTAGACGGAGCGCAAGAGCTTCATGTACTCGGAGTGCGCCCAGACGAGCGGCATCGCCGCGCCGGTCGGCTTGCCGGAGTAAAAGCCCAGGTCGGGCCGGTCCGCCGCGTCCCAGACCTGCTCGGGGAGCAGGCCGCCCCGGGAGGCGAAGCCTTCGATGGCGCGGACCAGATGCTTGACCGGCCGCCCCGCGGCCAATTCGTAGTGCGCCCGCTCGCCGGTGAGCAGCGGCCAGGCGCGCCCCACGCCCCAGCCGTCGAAGCCGCGCCCGTCGTCGCGCTGGCCGTAGCCGTCGTGGTTGTAGCGCCGCCAGCACGGGCCGAAGGGGGTCTCGACCTTGAGCGCCGCGTCGATCACCCGGAGCGAGTCCTCGATCAGCGGGTCGCGCGCCTTGCGGACGCCGTAGCGCACCAGCTCCAGAAAGCCGGCGTCGACGACGTCCTTGGCCGGAAACTCGTACGGCTCGCCCGGCGGGCGGTTCCGGATCGCGAGAATGCCGAGATTCGGGTCTTCCAGCGGCCGGGGATTCTGCGGGTCGACGGGATGGATGCGGATATAGTGGCGCGGAATGCCGGGCACGAGCGCGCCGTCGGTGGTGACGGTCCAGCGCTCGATGCGCGCGGCGAGAAAATCGGCGTACTCTTCGAGGAAGCGCGCGCACTCCTCGTCGCGGCGGAGGCGCGCGAAGTCGGCGGCGCAGACGAGCCCGGCGATGTTCGCCGCTAGCGTCGACGGCGAATAGCCGCTGTTTTCCTCCCAGCGCTCCTGCGGCGTCGCCGGCCCCTGCTCGATCAGAAAGCGGGCGGCCTTGAGCACCATCGGATAGGGATCGAACTCCTGCAGCGCGCCGAGCTCCTTCAGCCGCCAGGCGAGCATCACCGGAAACGCGACCTCGTCGAGCTGGATGCCCTGCCAGTAGGGCCGGCCGTCGATCCAGAAGTTCTGGTTGAAGGCGCCGTCGGGCCGCTGCGCGGCGGCGAGATAGATCAGCGCGCGGAGCGG
>DASWFA010000773.1:0-5538 GCA_036394475.1 Binatia bacterium | reverse complement strand
AGTTGGCGTTGTCGAAGACGACGATCGTCAGATTTTTCGCCCCCTCGTTGGCGACGGTCCCTAAGGCCCCCAAGTTCAACAGCAGGTTGCCGTCGGCGTCGAGCGCGAGGACTTTCCGCTTGGGGAGCGCGAGCGCGAGGCCGTGCGCGACCGGCGTGCACATGCCGAGCGTGACGTGAAAGAGGTTGGCCTCCCGCTCCTTCAACTGGCCCCAGAAGCCGGTGGTGTTGCCGATGCAGGCGACGACCAGCACGTCGTCCGGCACGATCTCCGATAGTTTGGTCAGCAGTTGAAACCGACTTACCATAAAGCCTCCTCCGTGAGTAAAACCGCGGTCGTCTTCAGCCAGGCCCGGGCGCTCTCGTGACAGTCCTTGATGGTGCGCACGACGTCTTCCGAGCGGCGCACCACCCGGTACGGCACGTCCATCGCGTTCAGCGCCGGCTCGGTGGTCTTGCGATACATGCCCAACCATCTCGGGTCGCCGAGGTCGCCCCGGTAGGGGATCAGGATGAACAGCGGAATCTCGTGCAGTAGATTGATGCGCGCGATATGATAGGTCGCCACCAGGAGCCCCGAGGTCGCGATGACCAGCGCCGGCTTTTTGCCCCCGCACCAGGCGCCCATCGCGATGCCCGCGGCCTCGGCCTCGTTGGCGGCGCCGACGTATTGAATCGCCGGGTCCTGCTCCATCATCTTGTACACTTCGATAAATTGCGCGTCGGGGACGCCGACGGCGAAATCGACGCCGGCCTCTTTCAGCCCCTGGATCACCAGCTTCGCCTTTTCAATTTTCATCCGGCACAGACCTCCTTCGATTTAGATCGCACACGGACCCCGATCCGTTTCGTCAACGGCCCGTCAGTTTGTTGAAAAAATTCGCCAGCTCGCGGTTTTTCCTCCCCCACTCGAACATCGAGACGACGTGCAGGTTCGTCCCCGGCTCGACGAGCCAGGGAACGTCCTTCCGCGGCGCCCACCGGCCCTGGTTCTTGACCATGATCTCGCTCGCCTCTTTCGACAGATGATAGTCCTCGAACAGCGCCGCCGCGTAGGGGTGCGCGGTATGGGCGGCGATGGCGATGATCGAAGGCGTCCGCACGATGGTCGGATTGGGAAAGACGTAATTGATCGGGGCGCCCTCGGACTTCATCTTGACCGCGTTGTGCGCGTAGCCGTCGACGATCAAGTCGTGCTCGCCCGCGGCGACGAGCTGGGTCATGAACGTATGCGACTGCCGGGCGAACGTGACCTGCTGCTTCTGCACCAGCTCCTGGAGAAACGTCTGCGCCTTTTTCTCGCCCCAGAGATCGATCAGGCCGGCGAGGAGATCGTGCGCCTCGGCGTCCATCAGCAGGCTGCCTTTCCACCGGGGCTTCAGTAGATCTTCGTACTGCCGGGGAAAATCCGCGGCGGCGACCCGCTTGTTGTTGAAAATGAACGTATAGCCGATGGAGTACACCCCGGGCCAATAGCCCTCGTCGTCGGCGAACCCCTTGCGCACGAAAGCGACGTTGGGGCTTTTGTACCTGGCGACCATTTTTCGGTCGATCAGCTCGAGCGCGTTGTTCCCGGTGAGCACGACCACGTCGGCGTTGTGGACGCCCGCGCGGTATTCGGTGCTGATCTTGTTCAGCACCCCGGGGCCGCCGAGGCTCAAGAAATTGACCTTGATGCCCGGGTAGAGCTTGGTGAAGCCGTTGACGATGTCCTGGGTGTCGCGGTTGTTGGTCGCCGTGTAGACGGTCACGCCGCCTTCTTTTTTGGCGTTCTCCAGGAGCACTTTCTGGCGCTCCTCCGCCGGCCTGTGGTTCAGCTGCGCCAGCACATCTTCGACTTGACCGGAGGCGGCGCGGGGCAGCGCGAAGCCAAGGCACCCGAGCAAGAGAACGAGCAAATTTCGCCAGCTCGAAGTTGACATGAGACTTCCTTTCTCCGATTTCAAAGCGGCTTCTTGAGCGCCCGCCAGACCCGCTCCGGCGTCAGGGGCAGCTCCTTGATGCGCGCCCCCGTGCTCCAGGCGATGGCGTTGGCGACGGCCGGGGCCACCGGGATAATGCCGCCTTCGCCCATGCCTTTGGCGCCGTACGGTCCGGGACCGTTGCCGTCTTCGATCAGGATCGCCGCGAAATGTTCCGGCACGTCCGTGAAATTCGGCACCTGATAGTCGATCATGCTGTCGTTGACGATCTGGCCGCCCTCGTAAACGATCGACTCGGAGAACGTATGGCCGAAGCCCATCATCACGGCGCCTTCGTCCTGACCCTCGCACTGCGCCGGGTTGAGCGCCTTGCCCACGTCCGCGAGGCTGATGTATTTCCGGACCGCGATCTCGCCGGTTTCCCGGTCCACGTCCAGCTCGACGCCGCCGATCCCGATCTCCCAGAACAGCGGGTTGGAGGGCTTCGGCGCCATGCCGCTGTGGGCGTAGCCCGTCCCGATCAGCTCGCCGCCCTGCATCGCGAAGTGGCGATGGATCAGCTCGCCGTAGCCCACCTGTTTTCCGGCGGCCGACGCCGCGCCGTCGAGCAGCGTGACGGCGTCCGGCGGGGCCTCGAAATGCTCGGCGGCGAGCTCGACGATCTGCCGGCGCACGTCCCGCGCGGCGAGCATCACCGCCTTCCCCATGACCGTCGTCGAGCGGCTCGACCCGGTCGAGCGGTCGAAGGGGGTGAAGTCGGTGTCGATCGAGCGCACGGTGACTTTTTCCATTCCGACCGACAGCTCTTCGGCGACGATCTGGCTCATGACGGTTTTCGACCCCTGGCCCAATTCCACGGTCCCGAGCAGGAGCACGACGCTGCCGTCGGCGAGAACATGGACGGTGGAGGTCGAAGCGAGCGGCGCGCCGGGATCGGTGACGCCGAAAGCGATCCCCCGCCCGCGTCCTCCCGGCGCCGTCGGGCCGTCCCACCCCAGGTCCTTGACCACCGCGTCCAGGCATTTGGCGAGATCGGCGTCCAGGGGATTGCCGTCGGGCTTGAGCTCCTCGCCGCGCTTGAGAAGATTCTTCCGCCGGACGGCGACCGGGTCCATGCCCAACTTCTCGGCGATGATGTCCATCTGCGACTCGGTGGCCCAGGCGGTCTGCGGCCCGCCGATGGAGCGGAACGAGCCGGCGGAAACCGTGTTGGTATAGATGCAATAAGAGGTGACTTTGATATTCGGGATCCGGTACGGCCCGAGGATGCGGGTGAGCGTGCGGTTGGTCACGATCGGACCGGTCTCCGCGAAGGCTCCGGTGTTGAGATAGACCTCGGCCTCTTTCGCCGTCAGCGTGCCGTCTTTTTTATATCCGGTCTTGACCTTGCAAATGGCGGAATGGCGCCGGCAGGTCACCATCGCCTCGGCGACGCCCGTCCGCACGCGCACGGGGCGGCGGGCCTTGCGCGCCAGCGCGACCACCAGCGGCTCGATCTTGCACCCCGACTTGCTGCCGTAGGCGCCCCCCACGAAGGGCACGATGGCGCGGACGCGCGAGAGCGGCAGGCTGAAAAGCTCGGCGATCTCCTGGCGGATGCCGAAGGGATGGCTGTTCGAGGACCATAGCGTGATGCCCTGCTCGTCCTCCTGGGCGATCGTCGTGTGGGGCTCCATGGAGTAGTGATAGACCATGGGAAACTCGAACGTGTCTTCGGTGACGCCGTCGGCGGCGGCGAAGCCCGCCGCCACGTCTCCCTTGACGAGCGAGGTCTCGAAGCAAAGGTTCTTCGGCGCGAACGGGTGGAGCTGCGGCGCGCCGTTCGCGAGCGCCTCCGGGATCGTGATCGCCGCGGGCAGCTCTTCGTACTCGACCCGGATCGCGTCCACGGCCTCTTTGGCCGTCCGGTTGTCGACCGCCGCGACCGCCGCCACCGGCTCGCCCGCGTAGAGGACCCGGTCGATCGCCATGATCGTATGGTCCTTGCGCTTGCCGCGGCCGAGATAGGGGTCGAAATCGAGGTCTTTGCCGACGAGGACGGCGACGACGCCGGGTATTTTCTCCGCCGCCGACGTATCGATGTTGACGATCCGCGCGTGCGCGTAGGGGCTGCGAAGGAATTTCCCCTCCAGCATTCCGGGAACGACCATATCGCCCGTATACTTCGCCCGGCCCGTCACTTTATCCACGCCGTCGACCCTGGGAACCGCCGTGCCGATAATTTTCATACGTATTCTCTAAAGTCTGTTCAATCTTTTTTAAAGGCCCCCAGGCCCGGACGGTATTGCTTGTCGGTGAACTGCTTGATCCCTTTGTCGAGCCAGCCGCCCTTTTGCAGCTGGGTGGTCTCGTGCGTCTTCGCCTGCGCCCAGTACCAGGTCTCCTCGTCGTTCATGTGCCGCCCGATGCGCAGGACCTCCTTGGTCTCCTTGAGCGCGATCGCGTCTTTTTCGATCAGCTTGGCGGCGAGCTTGGCCGCCGCGTCTTCGAGATTCGTCTTCGGCACGGCGAAATTGACGAGCCCGATCTCCGCCGCGCGCCTGCCGTCGAACGGCTCGCCGGTGAGCGAATAGTACATGAGCTCGCGCCAGCGGAGCAGGTCCATGATCGCCCGCGGCACCAGGCCGCCGGGAAAGTTGCCGAAGTTGATCTCCGAGAGGCCGAACTTGGCCTCTTCCGCCGCGATCGCGAGGTCGCAGTTGCCGACCACCGCGAAGGCGCCGCCGAAGCAGTAGCCGTTGACGACCGCGATGGTCGGCCGGGTGAAGAGCCGGAGCATCTTCCCGCGCCACTCGTAGGAGATCTTCCGGATGCGCTCCGCCTCGGCGGGCTTGTCCTTCAAGTCGTAAAAATATTCTTTCAAATCTTCCCCGGCGCAGAAGCTGTCGCCCTTGCCGGTGACGATGAGCACGCGCGTCTCGTCGTCCTGGTCCAATTCCGTCAGCGCGTGGTGCATCTCCCGGTGCAGCGTCGGGTTCATCGCGTTCTTTTTCTCGGGCCGGTTGAAGCTGAGCCGCGTGACGCCGGCCTGCCGCTTGATTTCGATCGCCTGGTAGTCCATTTTCTTTTGGTCCTCGCTTTTTAACGGTAGAGATTTTTAATGAAGCCGCCCGTCTCGAGCTCGCGGACGTAGCGATCCTCGATCATCGAATCGACTTTGACGCCTTCCACCTTCGGGTCTTTCTCGGCCAATATCTGCGCCAGCCCCGCCAGCCCTTCGCGCTTGACGTAGGGGACCCTTTCGAACAGCTCGGCGAAGAGCTGGTGCGTGTCCTCGAGCACTTTATCGTCCTGGATGCGGAGATTTTTCGCCATCAGCTTCTTGGCGAACGGCTTGTCGGTCTTGAAGCGGTGGATGCCTTCGATGCAGGCGGCCAGAAACGGCGCGATCGCGCCCCGGTTTTGTTCCAGGAACGCCGCGGTGACGGTAATGTAGGTATAGGGATAGTAGATGTCGCCCTTGGACAGGTCCATCAGCTCGACGAAGCCCGCCTTCTCCGCCTGCAAGTGGGCCGGCGGCGAGAGCGCGCCGGCCTGGCTCGCGCCGTTTTGCAGCGCCGCGAGCACGCTCGGCACGCTGCCGACCTGGAGGATCGCCGCGTCCCGGTCCGGCACGA
>DASWFA010000772.1:0-3739 GCA_036394475.1 Binatia bacterium | reverse complement strand
AAAGCTCGCCGCGCTCAAAAAACGGGGCGCGTTGCCGATGATCGAGGGCGAGGACGCGCTCGAGCTCGTGCGCGAAGACGGCGGCTGGCGGGTCTTCAACAACTGGAGCGCGGCCGTGCGGGTGCGGTTCCGGGCGGAAGTGAAGGAAGGCCTCCCCTGGGAGTTCCGGCCCCTGCAGGAAGTCGTCCGCGCCAAGCCCGGCGAGACGCTGCAGGCGTTTTACGAGGCGAAAAATTTATCCGACAAGCCGGTGACCGCGAAGGCCCTGCATATCGACGCGCCGAAGGAGGCGGAAAAATATCTGGAGATCATCCAGTGCTTCTGCCTGATCCGGGAGACGCTCCGGCCCGGCGAGAGCAAAAAGCTTCCGCTCACTTTTCGCGTCAAGGAGGGCGCGCCGGAGGACGTGAAGGAGTTCGAGGTCCATTACCAGTTTTATCCGCTCGAAAAATTTCCCCAAAATAAGCTCCACGGCTGAGACCGGAGCGCAAACCGGAGGAGAAGCGCTGGGCAGGGCGTCCACAAGAAAATACGGCAGGGAGGCGAGCCGGACGGCGGCGCCCGTGCGGGACGCTCCCGACTGGATTCTCCTCGGCCTGGCGTTGATCGGCATGGCGCTCGCCGGCTATCTCACCGCCACCGCCTGGCGCGGGCAGATGGTCGCCGGCTGCGCGGCCGGGAGCGCCTGCGACGCCGTGCTGGCGAGCCGGTGGGCCAGGCTCTTCGGCGTCCCGACCTCTTTCTGGGGCTTTCTCGCCTACGCGAGCCTCGCCGCGATCGCCTTTATCAGGCGCGCGGACGTTCAGTGGAAGCTGGCCTTCACCGTTTCGCTCTTCGGCGTTCTCTACAGCGCCTATCTGACCGGCGTTTCGCTGATCGAGCTCAAGGCCGCCTGCCCCTATTGTCTCTCGTCGTTCGCCGTGATGAGCGCCATCCTGGCGCTCACGGTCTACCGGCGCGCGGCCGGGCCGGGGAATTTTTCCAATTTCTCCAATTTCTCCAATTTCTCGTGGATGCCCTGGCTCGCCAAGACGGTGGCCGGCGCGCTCGCGCTCATCCTCGTCATCCACCTTTACTACCTGGGAGTCTGGAGCGGCATCGCGGCCGGCAGCGGTCCCCGGCTCGACGCCCTGGCCGATCACCTGACCCGGAGCGACGCGAAATTTTACGGCGCCTACTGGTGCCCCCATTGCAAGGAGCAGAAACGGATGTTCGGCGCCGCCGCCGAGCGATTGCCTTATATCGAATGCAGCCCCCAGGGACCCGCTTCGCCGCAGGCGCCGGCCTGCGAGGCCGAGCACATCGAAGGCTATCCCACGTGGATCATCAACGGCCGCCGCTACGAGGGCGCCTTGGCTCCGGAAGACCTGGCGAAACTGAGCGGTTTTCCGTCCCGCTGACGCGACGTTCGTATCGGCAAGGAGCGCGTATGCATCAAACGGTCCGGATATTTTTTTTCCTCGCGGCGATTTTCACGCCCGTCCTCGCCTGGTCCCAGGACGGCGGAATGAAGGGCACGGACATGCCGATGAAGGGCATGAATACGAAGCCGCCGTCGAAGGCGGCCCTCCAGCCGGCGGAGGGAGCCAGCGTCAAGATCGTCTCGCCCGCGAAAGGACAGGTCTTCAAAGGCGATCAGGTGCCGCTCGCGTTCAAGCTGGTCAAGGGGAAGCACGGAGCGCATGTTCACGCCTACGTGGACGGCCGGCTCATGGGGATGTTCCAGACCGAGAAGGGAACCCTGACGGGGATCGAGCCGGGGAGCCACACGCTGGAGCTGAGGGTGACGACCGCGGACCACGCGGCCGAGCTGAACGCGACCGACCGGGTGCGCTTCGTCGTCGAGTAGTTCCGGCCGGCGTCAGTCGGCGCTGCATTCGACGCGGTTTTTGCCGCTGCGCTTGGCCCGGTACAGCGCCTGGTCCGCGTCCTGCACGACCGCCTGGCTGGTCTCGTAGCGGCGCGCCGACATGGAGGCGACCCCGATGCTCACCGTGAGCGAGAAAGACGGGCCGGAGTCCGGATCGAACTTCAGGCTGGCGATCTCCTGGCGGAGTTTTTCCGCGGCTTGCAGCCCGCCTTCGAGCGCGATCTCGGGCAGCATCAGGATAAACTCTTCGCCGCCGTAGCGCGCGCAAATATCGCTCTTGCGCGTCCGCTCCTCCAGCACCCGCGCCATCGCCTGGAGCACGACGTCGCCCCAGTGGTGCCCGTACCGGTCGTTGATCTTTTTGAAGTCGTCCACGTCGAGCATCAAAATGGACATCGGCCGGCCGTATCTTTTGGCCCGCTCGAACTCGAGGCCGATCCGCTCTTCGAACATCCGGCGGTTGCTGAGCCCCGTCAGGGGATCGTGCGCCGCCTGTTTTTCCATCTCCTTGCGCTGGTGGGTGAGCCTCTCGCCGACCGAGAGCCGCGCCATCAGCTCGGGCACGTAGTAGGGCTTGGTCATGTAGTCGTTCGCCCCGAGCTCCAGCCCCTTCACCCGATCCTCCCCCGACACCATCGCGGTCAGGAAAATGACGTAGATATTCTTGAGGTTGGGATCCTCGCGAATCCTGCGGCACACTTCCAGGCCGGTTATTTTCGGCATCATGATATCCAACAGCGCGATGTCGACCGGCTCGCTGGCGAGCTTTTCCCACGCCTCCTCCCCGTCCACCGCGCACAAGACGCGGTAGCGGCCGTGGCTCAAGATCGTTTGCAGAATCTCCAATTGATCCGGATTGTCTTCGGCGATGAGGACCGTAAGCGGCTCGGCCTCCTCCGCCGACGGCTCCGGCGCTTCCTGCGGCGCTTCCGCGCCGGGCGCCGCCTGGGTCGTCCGGGCGGCCGGCGTTTCCGGCTCGCGGAAAAAATCCACCGCCAGGATTTGCGGGTCGATGTACTGGCTCTCGCCGAACTTGACGAAGGCGTCGACCAGCCCGCGGTCCAGATGGCCGGCGGCCGCCTCCGCCCGGAGAATCTCCACGCTCTTTTCCAGGGAAAACGGCTGCTTGTAAACGCGCTCGCTCCGGAGCGCGTCGTAAATCTCTATGATCGCGACGATCCGGGCCAGGAACGGTATGTCCTTTTCTTTGAGACCCCGGGGATAGCCGGTCCCGTCCAGTTTCTCGTGGTGGCAGGCGACCAGAGGGGCGATGTCTTCGAGCGGGCCGAGCTTGAGGCAGATCTCCGCCCCGAGCGTCGGATGGGTCTTCATGACCGCGAATTCTTCCGGCGTGAGCGGGCCGGGCTTCTGGAGAATCTCCGGCGGGATGGACACTTTGCCGGCGTCGTGAAAGAAGGTGCCGCGGTAAAGCTGCCGCATCTCGGCTTCCGAAAGGCCCAGCCACTTGCCGAAGTTGAGGGAGTAAAAGCAGGCCCTCTGGACGTGCGCCTCGAAATAGGCCTCGACCTTGGCCAGCCGGGCGGCGAAGGCCTCCAGCCGTTTTTGGCTCTCCCCTTCCCAAAGCAACGGATAGGGCCTTAAGAGATACAGCATTGTCTCTCCTTATAGGTCCCCGGCACTATACCACAGGTCGCCCGGCCTTGTCTTTTCGCCCCGCCCTCCTTACGATTACCCTATGTCCGGCAAGGCCGTGGTCCTGTTGAGCGGCGGACTCGATTCCGCCACCGCGCTGGCGATCGCCGCACGGGAGGGCTACGCGGTCCATCCGCTGAGCTTCCGCTACGGGCAGCGCCACGAGCGCGAGCTGCTGGCGGCGAAAAACGTCGCCGCCCGGTTCGGCGCGGCCGG
>DASWFA010000771.1:0-2043 GCA_036394475.1 Binatia bacterium | reverse complement strand
TTTACGCGGGATGGCAAGAACGTTGGACGGGGGCGCAATGAAATTACTCGCGGGCATCGGGATCATGCTTTTTGGTCTTTTCGCCCAGCCGGCGGCGGCGCAAAATCAGCCGGCCACGGTCGTCGTGGGCGTCGCGGGCATGTCGGTCTCGCTGATCCATCCGTTCATGGCCAGGGACTCGGGGCAGTTTCAAAAATACGGCATCGACCCGCGCCTCGTGCTCTTCGAAGGCGGCTCGCTGCTCGCCCAGGCGGCGATGGCCGGCGAGGTGAAGTTTTCCATCACCTCCGGGCCGGTCACGATCGCCTCCCGCTCGGCGGGCGCCGACACGATCGTCGTCGCGGGCTACATCAACACGCTGCCCTACAATCTGGTCACCAACAAATCGATCACCAACCTCGAGCAGCTCAAGGGGAAGAAGATCGCCATCAGCCGCTTCGGCTCCAACACGGACACGGCGGTCCGGCTGCTGCTGGAAAAAGTCGGCCTCAATCCGGCCAAGGACGTGACGATCATCCAGATCGGCGCCCAGCCGAGCCGCTTCCAGGCGCTGGTCGCCGGCAGCATCGACGCGACGATCATCGCCCCGCCGTTCGACATCACGGCGAAAAAGCAGGGCTTCAACGTGCTGGTCAACCTGGCGGACCTCTCCATCGCCTACCCGCAGCAGGTCGTCGAGACCACCGACCGCTTCATCCGCGAGAACCCGCAGGCGGTGAAAAATTTCCTCAAGGGATTCGTCGCCGGCATCCACTACGGCGTGGCCAACAAGGACGGCGCCAAGAAGATCATGGCCAAGTATTTGAGGATCACCGACCCGGAGATCCTGGAGGCCACGTACGCGAGCTACGTCCAGACGACCGACCGGCGCGCCTTCCCGAACATGCAGGGGTTCCGCTACGCGGTCGAGGAGCTGGGCCGGCGGGTGCCCTCGGCGAAGGACAAAAAAGCCGAGGACTTCGTCAACATGAGATTTTTAAACGAGCTGGAGAAGGAAGGGTTCTTTAAGGAGCTGTATAAATAAGAATGTCTTTTGGACAAAATCGGAGAGATCCTTCACTTCGTTCAGGATGACAGCGGGCGTCAGGTTTGTCATTCTGAGCGCAGCGAAGAATCTCTCCAAGCGCTCTAAACAAACCCCATCTTGCGGCCCCAATTCTCGGGGTCTTTTAAAAAATCCAGAATTTGTTTAGTCGCGTCGTCGGTCAAATATTTCTTGCTCTGGCCGGCGCGGAGAACGTGGTCCCAGTTGACCAGCGCGTGCGACGCGATGCCGTGCTCGGCCAGATTTTTCCTGCCTTCGTGGAGATCGAGGTCGTCCGAGCCGTACTCGAAGACGCAGAGGCAGTCGCTGATCTTCGAGCCGGCGGCGCGGATGCCGATATTGAAGCGGAGCTTGCTCATGCCGTCGGTGATCAAGTCCTCGACCAGCAGGACGTTCTTGTTCGCCTCCAGGATGCCTTCGATCTGCTTGGTGCCGCCGTAGCCCTTGGGCTGCTTGCGGATGTAGATCATCGGCTTTTTGAGCTTCTGCGACACGAAGGCCGCGTACGGGATGCCGGCCGTCTCGCCGCCGGCGACGACGTCGATTTTGTCGATCCCGATGGCCGATTCCGCCATTTTCGCCATCTCGACGATGATCTCCTCCCGGACGTCGGGGAAAGAAAGCAGGCGCCGGCAGTCGATGTAGACGGGCGAGATGCGGCCCGAGACGAAGACGAACGGCCGCTCCTTGTAAAACGCGATCGCTCCGGTTTCCAGCAGCATTTCGCCGATGCGGTTGGCGGCTTCGCTCATTCCATCCCCCTCCTGAATGAAACCGATAACACACGGGCCCGGGTTTGCCAAGAAAATAACGGCCGATTTCCCCCGTCCATGCAGGTTTTTCACCAGCGGCGAAAACTGCTACAATGCCCGCGATGAGTTTCCCCCGCCGCAAAGAGAGGCCCGAGCTCCCCGCCCGGGGCGTCGTGATCAATAAAGATCGGCTGCTCGCCGATCTGAACGCCATCTCGCGCATCGGCCTCGGCGACCACGGCTCGG
>DASWFA010000770.1:0-3672 GCA_036394475.1 Binatia bacterium | reverse complement strand
GGCCCGGAAGCGGCGAATCTTTCCATCGCCCGCCTGCTCACTCCCTATGCCGAGGGCATGTTCCATCTTCCCCGCCGTCGTTTGAGCCCCGGGAATGCGAAGGGCTCCATGCTCTTCGTCGGCCGCGGTATCGGCATCACGGGCCTGCCCATCCGTATCAACTGCCCGCCGCAGATCGCGCACTTAACTCTAAAAAAAGCCTAGTTTCGAGTTCCGAGTTGGGACCCGGAACCCGCAACCCGTAACTCGAAACTGTTCGAGCCCACGCCGTGGGCGTTAGACCGATCAGGTGCCGCCGAAGCCCACCGTGACCTTGCCCGCCTCGACGATCACGGGAATGTCGCGCTCGTAGTCGGTCAAAGCGAGCATCCGCTCGAGCCCCGCGTTGTCTTTCAGGACGTTGATGTATTCGAAGGGAACGTTGCGTTTGGCGTACGCCTCACGGGCGTTGCGCGTGTAGGGTCAGAGATCCTGTCCGAAGATCAGTACTTTTTCCATAATAAAGCAGAATACAGAATTCAGAATCCAGATGCCAGGAGGGGAGGGGATTCTGGATTCCGACTGCTAAATTCCGTCTTCCGGGCGCGAAATTGCAAGGCTCCATCCCATGTGTTAGCTTCACCAGCAAGGGCCTAAAAACATGGCATTCAAGGTCGCTATCGCGCAGGTGAGTCCGAAGCTCGGAGATCTCGCCGCCAATCTTCTACTCTACGAGGAGAAGCTCCGCCTCGGGGCGAAGCAGGGCGCCGACCTCGTGCTCTTCCCGGAGCTGAGCCTGACCGGCTATTTTCTCCGCGACATGGTGCCGAGCGTCGCGCTCAAGCTCGCGTCGCCGGAGATCGAGCGCTTAAAAAAATTGAGCCGCGAGACGGCCTTCGTCGCGGGCCTGGTGGAGGAGGGGCCGGACTACCGCTTTTACAACGCGGCGGTCTATTTCGACCGCGGCGAGGTGCGCCACGTCCACCGCAAAGTCTACCTCCCGACCTACGGGATGTTCGACGAGCAGCGCTACTTCGCCCGCGGCGACCGCGTGCGCGCCTTCGATACCCGCTTCGGCCGCCTGGCCCTCCTCGTCTGCGAGGACCTCTGGCACCCGTCCACGATCTATCTCGCCGCGCTCGACGGCGCGCTCGCGGTCCTCTGCCCCTCGACGAGCCCCCTCCGCGGCGTCACCGAAGGCGCGGCCCAGGACGACAACGCGCGCTATTGGGAGATGTTGAACCGCGCCTACGCCGAGACCTTCAGCCTGTTCATGATCTACGGCAACCGCGTCGGCTTCGAGGACGGCGTCGGCTTCTGGGGCGGCTCGGAAGTGGTCGATCCCTTCGGCCGGAGGACGGCCAAGGCCAAATATTACGAAGAAGACTTCATCGTCGCCGACGTCGCGCTGGAAGCGGTCCGGCGCAAGCGAACGGCGTCGCCGCTGCTCCGCGACGAGGACATCGATCTCACCATCAACGAGCTCACGCGCATCCGCGAGCGGCCGCCCAACGTCAAGCGGATTGCGGGGCTGAAGGGCCTCCGGGTCATCAAAGGGATGAAGGGCGCCGGCCCCAAAGGCAAAAATCATAAGAAGAGGCGCTGAATGAGCGTCCACATCCCCATCAATGTCGAGCTTCTCCGCCGCATCCTCGTCTCTTTCATCAAGAACGAAGTGGAAAAAGTCGGCGTCGGCCGCGTCGTCGTGGGCCTCTCCGGGGGCGTCGATTCGGGCCTGAGCGCGCTGCTCGCCGCCGAGGCGCTCGGGGCGGAGAACGTGCTCGGCATCATGATGCCCTATAAAACCTCCAGCCCACAGAGCCGCGCGCACGCGGAGCTGGTGATTCAAAAAAGCTCGATCCAATCCTTGACCGTGGATATCTCTCCCGAGATAGACGCCTATTTCGCGGGCTTTCCCGACGCCGACCCCAAGCGCCGGGGCAACAAGATGGCGCGCGAGCGCATGACGATCCTCTACGACCACTCGGCGCGCTGGGACGCGCTGGTGCTCGGGACGAGCAACAAGACCGAGCTTTTGCTCGGCTACGGCACGCTCCACGGCGACATGGCCTCCGCGGTCAACCCGCTCGGCGATCTCTACAAGACGCAGGTCTGGGCGCTGGCCGAGGCGGTCGGCGTGCCCGACGTCATCGTGAAAAAAAAGCCTTCGGCGGACCTCTGGGAAGGGCAGACCGACGAGGCCGAGCTCGGCTTCAGCTACCTCGACGTGGACCGGCTGCTCTATCTCATGGTCGACGAGCGCTATGCCAAGCCCGAGCTCCTTGCCGCCGGCTTCGACGAGCGGTTCGTCGACGAGGTGACGCGCCGGATCATGAACTCGCACTTCAAGCGCCGCCTGCCGGTCATCGCCAAAGTCTCGCAGCGCACCATCGACCGGGATTTCCGGTACGCCAGAGATTGGGGAAAATAGAGAGGGGCCGCCGGCGCGGGAGCGCTTTTCCGGTCTGATGCAAGGGGGAGAGCCGCGCGGGAGCAGTTTTCGAGGCCGCTGCGATACAGTTCCGCTACGCTCTACCAAACAGGTGATGGCGGCGCCGCTCTACGATTGAATCACCGCGTCCGGCGCAGCGGCCTCTCAAATCTCCTCCCGCGCGGCCTGAGGGAGGGAGTGAATTACGCGTGGGCTCCTGGTTTACTGCGCTCAGCCTTTTACGCATTGCGCGCCGGCTGGGGAGAAGAGGTAGGAGAGATGGCAGGCAGTCTTTATATCGTCGCGACGCCGATCGGCAATCTGGAAGACATCACGCTGAGGGCGCTGAGAGTCCTGAAAGAGGTCGACCTGATCGCCGCCGAGGACACGCGGCAGACGAAAAAGCTTCTGGCGCATTACAACATCGGGACGCGGCTCGCGAGCTATTACGACGAGGTCGAGGGCGAGAAGGCCGCGGACCTCGTCAAGCGGCTCCAAAGCGGTAAAAATATCGCGCTGGTCTCCGATGCCGGCACGCCGACGCTCTCCGACCCGGGCTTTCGCCTGGTCAGGGCGGCGGTCGAGGCGGCCGTCCCGGTGATTCCCGTGCCGGGCCCGTCGGCCCTGCTCGCAGTCTTGAGCGCGAGCGGCCTTCCGACCGACCGGTTCGTCTTCGAGGGGTTTCTCCCCGCCAAAAGGCGCGAGCGGAGGGAAAAGCTGCAAGCGCTGGCGGCGGAAGAGCGGACGCTGGTTTTCTACGAGGCGCCGCATCGGGTCAAAGAAACGCTGGAAGACATGCTGGAGCTTTTCGGCGACCGCGCCGCGGTCCTGGGCCGGGAGGTGACGAAAATCTATGAAGAGTTCGTCCGCGGGCGGTTGAGCGAGGCGATCGAGGCCGTCGGCCGCAAAGAGCCCAGGGGGGAGATGACGCTCGCCGTCGCCGGCTCGGCGGGAGAAAATATCCCGCTGGAAGGTCTCATCCGGACGGAGATCGAAAAGCTCGTCAAGAAGGGACTCCGGGTGAAAGAGATCGCGGAAGTTTTAGGCGAAAGGTTCGGCTACCCGAAAAAAGATATTTACCGGATGGTGCTGGAAAAAAAAAGATAGTTTCAAGTCTCAAGTTTCGAGTTTCTGGTCTCGAGTTTCAAACGATAACTTGAAACCTGAAACTAGAAACGATTTTTATTATCGCGTGATCCGAAAGGACGAAAACTCGCCTGTGAACTCTTCCCAATCGACCTGAACCCGCTCCACCTCGGCGT
>DASWFA010000769.1:0-2081 GCA_036394475.1 Binatia bacterium | reverse complement strand
CAACGGCACGATCTTTTACGATACGCTCAACCGGGGCAACAAGGCGATGCGGTTCAACACCGGCGCGGCGCGCAGCAACGACCCTACGACGATCGAGCACGCCGGCGACGGGTTCCTGATGCGCCAGGGCTACGCGATGGTGTGGAGCGGCTGGCAGGGGGACATTCTCCCCGGCAACGAGCGCATGACGACCGGCTTTCCGGCCGCGAAGAACCGGGACGGCAGCCCGGTCCGGCGATGGATCACGACCGAATTCGTCTTCTCGAAGCCCGCTTCCTCGATCCCGCTCAGCTTCGACCGCGAGAGTCGCGACATCCGCCCCTATTCCGCCGTCGAGGAGAGCATGCCGCAGGCGAAGCTTTTCCGCCGCGCCCGCCCCCATGCCGCGCCCGAGCTGATCGCCCGCGGCGAATGGTCCTTCGCCCGCTGCGCCGACAGGGCCGCCCCGACGCCGAGCAATACCGACATCTGTTATCCGGCGGGCTTTTCCACCGACGCCATTTACCAGCTGGTGTACGAGGCGCGCGACCCGACCGTGATGGGGCTCGGCTTCGCCGCGACGCGCGACCTCGTGTCGTTCTTGCGGCGCGAGACCTCGGCGGCTAACTTTCTCTCCTATGACGACGGCCGGGGGCGCCGGGCGGCGCCGCGCTGGGCGCTCGGCTTCGGCTCGTCCCAGGCCGGCCGCTTTCTCAAAGACCTGCTCTACCAGGGCTTCAACCAGGACGAGCAGAAGCGGATCGTCTTCGACGGCCTCATCCCGCACATATCCGGTTCGCGGCGCATCTTCGTCAACGCGGAATTCGCCATGCCCGGCCGTTTTCCCACGGCGCTCGAAGGGCACACCTTCCCGGGCGACGAGTTTCCCTTTACCTACGAGACGACGACCGATCCGATCAGCAAAAAGACCGACGGGCTGCTGGCGCGCTGCCGCAAGCAGCAAGCCTGCCCCAAAATCATGCATTGGGATTCCGGCACGGAGGCCTACCAGGGGCGGAACTCGCTCGTGGTCACCGACCCCCGGGGAAAATCGGAGATGCCGATTCCCCAGAACGTGCGGCTCTATTATTTCTCGGGCACGCAGCACGGCCCGGCCGAAAAGCCCGCCCGCGACGCCTGCCAGCAGCTCAGCAACCCGCTCTCCTATCAGGAAACGCAGCGCGCTCTCGTCGTCGCCCTCCAGGATTGGGTCGTCAAGGGCATCGAGCCGCCGCCGAGCCGCTTCCCGCGTCTTAGCGACGGGACGCTTGTACAGGCGGCGCGGGACAAACAGGGCTTCCCGGCGATTCCCGATGTCCGGTACAACGGCAAAGTGAACGACGCTTTTGTGAACGATCGGAAGAGTCTGCCGCCCGAGCATATCGCGGGGGCCGAATACGCCGTGCTGGTCCCCAGGGTGGACGGCGACGGCAACGAAGTCGCCGGCGTGCGCTCGGTCGAGCTTCGGGCGCCGGTCGCGACCCACTCGGGATGGAACCTCCGGGCCAAGGGCTTCATGGAAGACGAGCTCTGCTATCTGGTCGGCTCGTACATTCCCTTCGCCAAGACAAAGGCGGAGCGTGAGAAGAGCGGCGACCCGCGCCTCTCGGTCGAGGAGCGCTACAAGGACAACGCGGAATACTTGGAGAAGCTGGCGCTCGCGGCGCGGGCGCTCATCGAAGAGCGGCTCCTGCTGCCGGAAGACGCGGCGCGCATCCTCGGCGCGGCGAGAAAAAACGGCGCCGTGGCGTCGGCGGCGCAGTGAATCGATCTATCTAACCATTGGCTAACCATTGGGCCGCGGCCTGCGAGGCGACGGGGATATTCGTCACAGCCCGAAAATCTTCCTGAACTCCTCGGCGTCGCGGTCGGCGCTGGCCGCCGTTTCGCCGGGGACGAGCTTGATACGGAGCTTCGACTGGTCCATCTTCGCCGCGAGCGGCTTGACGTCGCTCCGCGACGGGATGCGCCGCATGTCGCGGATCATCTCCTGCGCTTTTTTCGATAGAATGAAATCGATAAAGAGCCTGCCCGAGGCGGGCGCGGACGCCCTGGCGCCGAGGCCGATGCCGCTGATCGTGGTCACGATCGGGTTGAAGCTG
>DASWFA010000768.1:0-3479 GCA_036394475.1 Binatia bacterium | reverse complement strand
TGGTTGATGTTCCAGCCGTCCAGCGCCTCGATGCGCGCCTGCAGCTCGGCCAGCCGCCTGAGCGACGCGCGCTCCGCCGCGCCCGCCGCCTGCGTCGCGTCGTGGTATTCGGCCAAGAGCGCGCCCAGCTCGCCCAACCCGGCGGCCACGACCTGGAACACGGTCTGATCGGCGTCGGGCGGCACCTCCTGCTCGAGATGCCCGACCCGGAGCGTCTCCTGGCGCCAGATCTCCCCTTCGTCCGGCACCGCCGCGCCCGTGATGACGCGAAACAAAGTTGACTTGCCCGTCCCGTTCTTCCCGACCAGACACACCCGCTCCCCCGCCTCGATTTGGAAATCGACGCCCGCGAGCAAAGGCAGATGCCCGTAGGCGAGCGAAACGTTGTCCAAACGAAGTAATGTCATTTTCTGAATTTCTTGTTCTTGCGGCGTTCAGAAAGGCCCGGATGCGAGGCGCGCGAAGGTCCGCGAGCGAGGCGTACTTTTTCCAGTACGTCGAGCGAAGCGGATCGAGCACAACGAAGCAGGCGGGGCTTTATGAACGCCGCTCAAGCATGAGCGTCCGCCCAGGTAGAGCCGGTGTGGATGTCGACGACCAGCCCGCAGCGCAGCTCGGCGGCCCGATTCATCTCTCTTTCGATCAGCGCGCGGGCCTCGGGCAAGTTTTTCTCGGGCACCTCGAAGACCAGCTCGTCGTGCACGGTGAGCAGCATTTTCGCCACCGGCTCCCGCTTGAGCGCGGCGGCGACGCCGATCATGGCTTTTTTGATGATGTCGGCGGCGCTGCCCTGGATCGGCGTGTTGAGCGCCATGCGCTCGCCCAGCGCGCGCAGGCGGAAGTTGGCCGACTGGAGCTCGGGGAGGTAGCGGCGGCGGCCGAACATGGTCGTCGTGAAGCCGTCGACTTTCGCCTTTTCGACCTGCGCCGCGAGAAACTCCCGCACTTTGGGAAACTGGGCGTAATACGCCTCGATGAAGCTCGCCGCCTCGTCCATCTCGACGCCGAGCCGCTGCGACACGCCGTAGGCGGACATTCCGTAGGCGATGCCGTAGGAGAACTGCTTCACCTGGCTGCGCATCTCGGGCGTCACCACGGCGAGAGCGACGCCGTATACCTTGGCCGCGATCGTGGCGTGAAAATCGTGCCCCTGGTCGAAGGCGAGGCAAAAAGTCTCGTCGCCCGACAGGTGCGCCAGCACCCGGAGCTCGATCTGCGAGTAGTCCGCCGAGACGAGCGCCGAGCCCGGCGGCGCGACGAAGGCGCGACGGATGCGCCGGCCCATCTCGCCGCGGATCGGGATGTTCTGCAGGTTGGGCGCGTTCGAGGCGAGCCTGCCGGTGGCGGCCTTGGTCTGGTCGTAGGTCGTGTGGATCCGGCTGGTCCGGGGATCGATCAGCTCGAGCAGCATTTCGGTGAAGCCGTTCTTCAGCTTCGACACCTCCCGGTATTCGAGCAGGGAATCGACGATCGCATGCGCGCCGGCGAGCTTCTCCAGCTCGGCGGCGTCGGTGGAGTAGCCGGTCTTGATCTTTTTGGTCTTCGCGAGGCCGAGCTTCTCGAAGAGAACGCGCTGGAGCTGCGGCTGGGAGTTGACGTTGAACTCCTCCCCCGCGTGCTGCTGCACCGCGCGCTCGAGCGCCGTCATCCTGGCGCCGAAATCGGCGTCGAGCCCGGCCAAGTAGTCGCGATCGATGAGAATGCCGTCGTGCTCCATGCGCGCCAGCACTTCGACGAGCGGGAACTCCAGCGCCGCGGCCAGCTCCCAGGCGCCCTGGCGCCGGAGCTGCTCCTCGAGCACGGGGGCGAGCGCGCGCACCGCGACCGCGGCGCGGGCGGCCGGGCGCTTTTCGTCCGCGCCGAAGCCGAGGCTCGCCTGCTCGCCCGCCTGGAGCTCGGGCCGGCTCTCTTCGAGGGAAACCCCTAGGTACCGGGCGGCCGCGTCGGCCAGCGTATAGCCGGAGGCGGTCCCCGGCTCGAGCAGGTAAGCGGCGAGCTTGGTGTCGGCGTAGAGCCCGTGAATTTCCACCCCGGCGGCGAGCGCGGCGCGGTAAAGCGGCTTGGCGTCGTGGGCGATTTTCCGGCGCGCCGGGTCGGCGAGACAGCCGGCGAGCCGTCGGAGCGCGTCCGCGAACGGCAGCACGCGCGCTTCGCCGGACGCGTCGGAGAGCGCGAGCACGCGCTCGCTCCAGGCGAGCGCCAGGACGGCGTCCCGCCCGAGGTCCGCTTCCGACGCCAGGTTAGAAATGGACGTGAGCTCCAGCGCCGGCCGCGGCGCGGCGGCGGGCGCGTGGAATCTCAACTGCATCAGCCGCTCATGCAGCGTGCGGAACTCGAGGGAGGTGAAGAGCTTGCGGACGATCTCTTCGTCCCAGGGCTCCAGGCGGATTTTTGTGAGATCGATGTCGATCGGCACGTCGTCGAGCAGGCGGCCGAGCTCTTTGTTGATCCGCACCTGTTCGGCGTGCGCCGCGAGCGACTTGCCGAGCTTGGGCGTCTGCTCCGCGGCATGGGCGATCACCTGCTCGATGTCGCCGTACTTCTGGATCAGCTGGGCGGCGGTCTTGTCGCCGACCCCCGGGACGCCGGGGAGATTGTCCGAGCTCTCGCCCTTGAGCGCGACGAAGTCGATCCACTGCTCCGGCCCCACGCCGTAGCGCTCCGCCACGGTGGGGGCGTCGTAGCGGATGACGTCGGAGATGCCGCGCCGGGTCATGATCACCGACACCCCGTCGCGGACGAGCTGGAGGATGTCGCGGTCGCCGGTGACGATCAGGATCTCCGAGCCCTCGACGCCGCAGTGCTTCGCCAGCGTCGCGAGGAGATCGTCCGCCTCGTAGCCTTCGAGCTCGAACATGGGGATTTTCAGCGCGCCCAGGACCTCGCGGATGAGCGGCAGCTGCTGGCGGAACTTGTCCGGTGTCTCGGCCCTGCCGGCCTTGTATTCCGCGTAGCGGTCGAGCCGGAACTGCGGCGCGCCCTTGTCGAAACAGACGACGACGGCGTCCGGGCGCTCGTCGGCGAACAGCTTGATCAGCATCGCGGTAAAGCCGTACACCGCGTTGGTGACCTGGCCGGACGAGGTCACGAGCGTGTCCGGCAGGGCGAAAAACGCCCGGTACGCGAGCGAGTGGCCGTCGAGCAGCAGGATCTTTCGCGTGTCGGTTTTTTTTCCGCCGCGGTCGGATTTGACGGGTTTATTTGCCGGTTTTGCAGTCACTCTGGAGAGTTTACCTGTTGCATCCGCCCGCGGCAAACGCGGCGCGAACGTAGAGCTCGACCGACCCGTGGGTGAGCTCGATTTCCAGCTCCCGCATCGGCGCGGCGCCGAACTCGCCGACATCCCTGCCGGAGATCTTGAGCACCAAGACGCCGGGCCCCGGCCGCTCGATCGCGAGGCGGCAATGAACGCCCTCGTAGCGAACTGCCGAATCGGACTTTTCTATTTTCATCGCAGCTTTCGTCGGTTTGACACTTTA
>DASWFA010000767.1:0-3780 GCA_036394475.1 Binatia bacterium | reverse complement strand
TCGCCACCGCGGTGCGGCCGACGATCGCCGGGCAGCCGCCGAGCAGCGCGTTCACGACCGAGCCGAGGCCGACGAAGACCGTCACCGGCTTGACCGGCACGCGGTAGCCCTGCGCCCTCAGGAATCCCAGCCCCTGGACGTTGCCGAGCACCATCGAGAGCACCACCATCGGCAGGCTCACGGCGGCGAAGGCGGAGAGCGTGAAATGAATCTCCGGCACGACCAGCGCCGGCAGCTCCCAGGCTACGCGCACTTGCCGGGCTTCACGGGCGAGGAAAATCGCGGCCGCGCCGAAAAGCACCGCCAGCCCCATCGCCGGGACGCGCGGCCTGCCGATCATCCGGCCGGCGAGGTAGCCGGCGACCGTCGCGCCGCCGACGACGGCGTCCTCCACGGTCGCCTGCACCATGCGCACGACGTATTCGAGAATGCTGCCGGCGAACATGCCCATGACGATCGGCAGCGGCAGCCAGTCCATGATGCGCCCGCCGACGCCGGCGAGCCCGAGCCCGACGATCAAAACGCCGGCCATTAAATTCGCCCCGGTAAGCTCGGCGAAGCTGTAATGGCCCGCCAGCGTGCCCATGTAGACCAGGCCGGGGATCGTCCAGGTGATCGGGATCGGCTGGCGATAGTAAAGCGAGAGCGCGAGCGACGAGGCCGCCGCGCTCGCCCAGACGATGAAGATCCAGCTCGAGGTCTGGGCCGCGCCGAGGCCCAATTGCCCCGAGACGGCGATCTGGAGCGGCACCATGCCGGAGGCGAACCAGATGAAGGCGGTGAGGCCCGCCCACAGCGCCGCGGCGTTGAAGTCGCGCGCGAACGGTCGCGCGGCCGGCGCTTTTATCTCCGCTTCCATCGGGGAGCGATCTTCCGGTTCGGGATGCCGTCGCCCAAGAGCGTCCTCCCGCCGAGGGGGAACTTCTTCGGCGGCACCGCGCCGAGGATCATGAAGACCGCGTCGCGCCGGGAGTCGTTGCCGATGGCGCGGTAGACCCGCGGCCCGACGCGGACGATCGTCCCCTGGGGCATCTTGTGGCGGCGGCCGTCGAGGATGATGCTCCCCGTCCCCTCGACGGCGAGGAAGACCTCCTCCTGGACTCTATGGCGATGGACGTAGGCCGCCCCCTCGCCCGGTTTGTAGCGGACGAAGCTGAAGCCGACGCCCGTGCAGCCCATCGGGCGCGACAGGAACTCCTTCTCCTTGACCCTGTCGAGCGGGAAATAAAGTTTCGTATAGCCGGCTTTTGCCATTGACGTCGCCCCCCCAGACGGAAGAAAATAGCGCCCAAACGGAGTCTAACGCAACTCTCGGCCCATGTTCCAGCGCTATCGATTCGAGGCGGAAACAGATCCCGACCTGAGCTTCATTCCGCTCTACGTGCGGATGAAGCTCGACCTGGTCGGGATCAAGCTCGCGCTCAAGACCTGGCTCGCCTTTACCATGGAAGAGCGCGAGCTTTTATGCCGCCTGCCGGCGGAGAGCGAAGCGGAGAAAAAACTCTACGCGGACTA
This sequence comes from Binatia bacterium, assembly GCA_036394475.1. Classification (GTDB taxonomy): domain Bacteria; phylum Desulfobacterota; class Binatia; order UBA9968; family UBA9968; genus JAJPJQ01. The sequence continues at coordinate 2,265 of DASWFA010000767.1, read as the reverse complement.
TCTCGACGCGCTCTCCGAGCGCGCCACGGCGGCAAAAGCCGTCCGGGCCGAGCCGGCGGGCGGTCTCGAGTGGCGGGCGGACGGCTCGGTCCCGGAGGCGGTCGCGGCGCGGAGCCGCGCGGCGGGCGCCGCGGTGACGGACTTGGAGTGGACCGGCTGGGGCCGCTTTCAGCGCTATGCGCTGCTCAAGCTCGCCCTGTCGAGAAACGACCCGGACCGCTTCGCCCGCGCCCTGAAGGAGTTTCGTGAGAGAGACGGCGAAAAGACTTAGCGCGGTGATCCTCGCCGGAGGAAAAAGCTCGCGCTTCGGCAGGGACAAAAGCGGCCTGGAGCTCGGCGGCGAGCGCGTCGTCGAGCGGCTGGCCTGGACGCTGGCCGAGTTTCCCTTCGAGCGCTTCGCGCTCGTCGCCGCGCCGGGAAAAACCGGCGGCTGGCCCGGCGGCCTGGCGGCCCTCGCCGACGACCAGGAAGGGCTCGGCCCGATCGGCGGCATCGCCACGGCGCTCCGGCACCTCCCCGGCGGGATTCTGGTGACGGCGTGCGACATGCCGTTTATCTCGGGCGAGCTGATCGAATGGCTGCTCGGCCGGGACGACGCCGAAGCGGCGGCGGTGGTGCCGCGCCACGCGGGCGGCATCGAGCCGCTCTTCGCCATATACAATAAAAGCCTCCTCCCCGCGCTCGAAGCGGCGATCGGCGCGGGCCGCTACGCGATCCGCTCGGTATTGCAGGGGCCCGCCGTCCGCTTCGCCGCGCTCCCGGAGCGGTTCGACGCCGCGCGCGAGTTCGCCAACGTCAACACCCCGGAGGATCACGCGCGGATATTGGAGATGAGGGAAAGATCGAAGTGAGGGGGCGGGGGCTTCCCCGCAAGCGAAAATAAATGGCCCGGCTCAAATCCAACGACACGCTGCGCGCGCGCCTGGTCCCCTTCGGCCTGGGACAGGTGAAGCCGCACCATTTCCGCGAGATGGCCGCGGTCGTGTGGGAAAACAAGACCGAGCTCCCCTATGCCTGGAACATCCTCCGCCGCGGCGTGTGCGACGGCTGCTCGCTCGGCCCGCGCGGCCTGAGCGACGACGTCATGGACGGCGTCCATCTCTGCATGACGCGCCTGAAGCTGCTGAAACTGAACACGATGGGCGCGCTCAGGCCGGCCGTGCTGGCCGACGCGGCGCGGCTCGGCCGGCTCTCGCAGGAAAAGCTCCGCGCGCTCGGCCGGCTGCCGTTCCCGATGGTCCGGCTCAAGGGCGACCGGGGGTTCATGCCGGTCGCATGGGATGACGCGCTGGAGATCGCCGGCGGGGCGGTCCGCCGCGCCGCGCCGCAGCGCATGGGCTTTTTCGCCACCTCGCGCGGCCTCACCAACGAGACCTATTACGTCTTTCAGAAGCTCGCGCGCACGCTCGGCACCAACAACGTCGACCTCTGCTCGCGCCTCTGCCACGCCGCCAGCGTGTACGGTCTGAAGGCGACGCTCGGCGTCGGCGCGCCCACCTGCTCGCTCTCGGATTTGATCGGCACCGATCTCCTCGTCGTCCTGGGCTCGCACCTCGCCAACAACCAGCCGGTGACGACGAAGTACATGGCGCTGGCGAAAAAAAAGGGCACGCGCATCGCCGTCGTGAACCCGATGCGGGAATACGGCCTGGAGCGCTACTGGGTGCCCTCGCTCGCGGGAAGCGCGCTCTTCGGGACCAGGCTCGCGGACGATTTTTTTCCCGTGCGCGTCGGCGGCGACATCGCCTTTTTGAACGGCGTCCTCAAGTCGCTCGTCGAGATGGACCGGCTCGACCGGGATTTCATCGCCCGTCATACCGACGGGTTCGAGGAATTAAGCGGCGCGCTCCGGGACCAGCCGTGGGAAATGCTGGAGCGGCGCTCGGGCCTTCCCCGCCTCGAGATGGAGCGCTTCGCGCAGATTTACTCGCAGGCGCGAAGCGCCGTCTTCGTCTACAGCATGGGGCTCACGCAGCACGAGTTCGGCGTGGAGAACGTCAGGGCGGTCGTCAACCTGGCGCTCGCGCGCGGCATGCTGGGGCGCGAGAAGTGCGGCATCATGCCGATCCGCGGCCACAGCGGCGTGCAGGGCGGCGGCGAGTGCGGCGCGGAGCCGGACCGCTTTCCCGGCGGCTTCGAAGTCGACACCGACAACGCGCGCCGCTTCGCCAACCTGTGGCGCCACCCGGTCCCGTCGACCCCGGGGCTCAAGGTGCCGCAGATGATCGAGGCGGCCGGCCGGGGCGGGCTCGAATTTCTCTACTA
>DASWFA010000766.1:0-11024 GCA_036394475.1 Binatia bacterium | reverse complement strand
CTTTTCCACCCCTCCCTCCGACATTGAACCTTCACGGCAAACTGCTACCCTAGTAGGGACCCCGGGGGCCCAAAAATGTTCGGTCCGTTCGCCACTATTTCCGATTTTATCGACATCCTCTTCGTCGGGGCCCTGCTTTACACGGCGATGGTGTGGGTCCGCACGACGCGGGCGGCCTTCGTGCTCCGCGGGATGCTGGTCCTGGCGGTCGTTTACCTGATCGCGCGCCAGTTCGACCTCCAGTTGACCGCGTGGATCTTCCAGGGGTTTTTCGCGATCTTTTTGATCATGATCGTGGTCATCTTCCAGGAGGAGCTCCGGCAGATTTTCGAGCGGGTGGCGGTCTGGAGCTGGAAATCCAGCGCCGCGCCGTCGCTGCAGTCGGAAACCGCGTCCGTCCTGGTGCGCGCGGTCGCCGACCTCGCCAAGGAGCGCATCGGCGCGCTCATCGTCGTCGGCGGCAGCGGTCCGCTGGGACGCCATATCGTGGGCGGCATCCCGCTGGACGGCAAGCTCTCCGAGCCGCTTATCCGGAGCATCTTCGATCCCCATTCGCCGGGCCACGACGGCGCCGTGATCATCGAGCGCGACCGCATCACGCGCTTCGCCGCCCACCTGCCACTTTCCAAGGACCTGCAGCAGCTCGCCGGCGTCGGCACGCGCCACAGCGCCGCGCTGGGTCTCGCGGAGCTGTCCGACGCGCTCGCGATCGTCGTGTCGGAGCAGCGCGGCACCATCGCCGCCGCGAAGGACGGCCGGCTCTACCGGTTCGGCAACCCGCAAGAGCTGGTCGGCCTGCTGGAAAAGTTTCTTCAGAAAGAAGCGCCGGGGCCGGACCGGAGGTGGAAGTGGATACCGGCCGAGCACCTCAGGGAAAATTGGCAGGGCAAAGCGTTGGCCCTCGCGCTCGCGGCCGGCTTCTGGTACGTGCTCGTGCCCGGATCGAAAGTCATGGAGGCGACCTACAAGATTCCCGTCCAGGTGCAAAACCTGCCGGCGGAATACGAGCTGGAGTCGTTCCAGCCGACCGAAGTCGAGGCGACTTTTTCCGGCCCGCGCCGCGCCTTTTATTTCATGCGCCCCAAGCGCCTGAAGGCCGCCGTGGACGCGTCCTCGGCGGACTCGGGCCGCCGGATCTTTACGATCACGGCGCAGAACATCCGCCATCCGAACGAGATCAAGGTCGAAGAGGTCAGGCCCTCGACGCTTCTCATCAACGTCCGGCGGCTGGCGGGCAACGACGGCGTGCGCGGGGGCTGATCGCATGGGGCGGTTTCCTCAAGACGGGCGGCAGCGGGCCGTCATCGAGAACGTCAAGCCGGAGATCGACGGCGGCCGCTTCGCCGTCAAGCGCACGGTCGGCGAGAAGGTGGCGGTGGAGGCGGACATCTTCGCCGACGGCCACGACCTGCTGTCGGCCGTGCTCAAATACCGCAGCCGAAAAAACCCCGACTGGACCGAAGCGCCGATGGCGCCGCTGGGGAACGACCGGTGGCGCGCCGAGTTCACGGCCGGCGAGATGGGGCGCTACCTGTATACGATCGAGGCGTGGGTCGACCGCTTCAAGACATGGCTCTCGGGGCTCGGCAAAAAAATCGCGGCGGGCCAGGACGTTTCGCCCGACCTGCTGCTGGGCGCCGAGCTCGTCGAGAAGGCGGGGAAAAGGGCTTCCGCGGAGGACCGGAAAAGGCTCAAATACCACGCCGACTCGCTCCGCGCCGACGCGGAAAAGAAAATCTCCCGCAACGTGGAAGAGGACCTCGTCCGCCTGATGGAGAAATATTCCGACCGCCGCTTCGCCACGCGCTACGAGAAGGAGCTCGCCGTCACCGTGGACCGGGAAAAGGCCGGCTTCAGCACCTGGTACGAGCTTTTCCCGCGCTCCTTCGTCAACCGGCCCGGCGCGCACGGCGCCTTCAAGGACCTGGAGCAAAGCCTCCCTTACGTGGCTTCCATGGGATTCGACGTGCTGTATCTGCCGCCGATCCATCCGATCGGGCGGGCGCACCGCAAGGGAAAAAACAACGCGCTCGCCGCGGCGCCGGGCGATCCCGGCAGCCCGTGGGCGATCGGCTCGGACGAGGGCGGCCACAAATCGGTCCATCCCCAGCTCGGCACCCTGGAGGATTTCAAGCGGCTCGTCGGCAAAGCGAAGGACAACGGTCTTGAGGTTGCCCTTGATATCGCCTTCCAATGCGCGCCGGACCACCCCTACGTGAAGCAGCACCCCGAATGGTTTCGCAAGCGCCCGGACGGCACGGTGCAGTTCGCCGAGAACCCGCCGAAGAAATATGAAGACATCGTCCCGCTCGACTTCGAGAGCCAGGCCTGGCGCGAGCTTTGGGACGAGCTTAAAAGCATCGTCGTCTTCTGGGCCGACCAGGGCGTGCGCATCTTCCGGCTCGACAACCCGCACACCAAGCCGTTCCGTTTTTGGGACTGGCTCGTCGCCGAGATCAAAGAGCTTTATCCCGACGCGATTTTTTTGTCCGAGGCCTTCACCCGGCCGAAGATCATGTACCGCCTCGCCAAGGGCGGCCTCACGCAGTCGTACACCTATTTTACCTGGCGCCGCACCAAGGCCGAGCTGATCGAATACTTCGAAGAGCTCGCCGGGACCGAGGTGGCGGAGTTTTTCCGGCCCAACCTGTGGACCAACACCCCGGACATCTTGATGGACTACCTCCAGACCGGCGGCCGCCCGGCGTTTCTCGCCCGCTACGTCATGGCGGCGACGCTCGGCGCCAACTGCGGCGTTTACGGCCCGGCCTTCGAGCTGATGGAAAACCGACCCCGCGAGGCCGCGAGCGAGGAGTATCTCAACGCCGAGAAATACGAGATCAAGCGCTGGGACCTGGAGAAGCCGGATAGCTTGAAGGACTTTATCGCCGCGGTGAACCGGATCCGCAAAGAAAACCGGGCGCTCCAGAGCGACCGGAGCCTCCGCTTCCACGCCGTCGACAACGATCATATCCTCTGCTACAGCAAGCGGACCGACGACGGCAAAAACGCGATCCTCATCGTGGTCAACCTCGATTTCCGCTACAAGCAGTCGGGCTGGGTGAATCTGTCGACGGACGCTCTCGGCCTCGACGACCGGCCCTACGAGGTGCACGATCTGCTGACCGACGCGAAATATAGCTGGCGCGGCGCGCGCAACTACGTCGAGCTCGATCCCCGGAAGCTGCCGGCGCATATTTTCCGCGTCGGCGCGCCGGCCGCGCCGGCGGGCGGGAAGCCGGAGGCGCGCGCGGCGTAGACTATGGCCAACCCGACGCGATCAAAAGAAGACATCGTACTCAGCGGCGATCCCCTCTGGTACAAGGACGCCGTCATTTACCAGCTCCACGTGCGCGCCTTTCACGACAGCAACGAGGACGGCATCGGGGACTTCCGCGGCCTCACCGAAAAGCTCGACTACCTCCAGGACCTGGGCGTGACCGCGCTTTGGCTCCTGCCGTTTTACGCCTCCCCGCTCCGGGACGACGGCTACGACATCGCCGACTACACCTCCGTGCATCCGAACTACGGCACGCTGGCGGATTTTAAAAACTTCCTGAAAGAGGCGCACCGGCGCGGCCTGCGGGTCATCACCGAGCTCGTGATCAACCATACCTCCGACCAGCACGCCTGGTTCCAGCGCGCGCGCCGGGCGGCGCCGGGAACGACCGAGCGCGACTTCTACGTCTGGAGCCAGACGCCGGAAAAATACCAGGACGCGCGGATTATTTTTAAAGACTACGAGGTCTCCAACTGGGCGTGGGACCCGCTCGCGAAGGCCTACTACTGGCACCGGTTTTACTCGCACCAGCCCGATCTCAACTTCGACAACCCCGACGTCGCCAAGGCGCTCTATCAGGTGCTGGACTTCTGGCTCGAGATGGGGATCGACGGCCTCCGGCTCGACGCCGTGCCGTACCTCTTCGAGCGCGAAGGCACGAACTGCGAGAACCTGCCCGAGACCCACCAGGCCCTCAAGGAGCTGCGCGCGCACGTCGACTCGAAATTCAAGGGGAAGATGCTGCTGGCGGAAGCCAACCAGTGGCCGGAGGACGCCGTCGCCTACTTCGGCTCGGGCGACGAATGCAACATGGCCTTCCATTTTCCCGTCATGCCGCGCATTTTCATGGCGGTGCACATGGAGGACAGCTATCCCATCATCGACATCCTCGACCAGACGCCGCCGATCCCCGAGTCGAGCCAGTGGGCGCTGTTCTTAAGAAACCACGACGAGCTGACGCTCGAGATGGTCACCGACGAAGACCGCGACTATATGTATAAGGTCTACGCCAACGACCCGCAGGCGCGCATCAATCTCGGCATCCGCCGGCGGCTGGCGCCGCTCTTGTGGAGCAACCGCCGGAAGATCGAGCTCTTGAACTGCCTTCTGTCCTCGCTCCCCGGGACGCCGATCATCTACTACGGCGACGAGATCGGCATGGGCGACAACATTTATCTCGGCGACCGCAACGGCGTGCGCACGCCGATGCAGTGGAGCGCCGACCGCAACGCCGGCTTCTCGCGCGCCAACCCGCAGCGGCTTTTTCTCCCGGTGATCATCGACCCCGAGTACCACTACGAGGCGATCAACGTCGAGGCGCAGCAGCAGAACCTCCACTCGCTGCTCTGGTGGATGAAGCGGCTCCTGCAGCTCAGGAAAAGCTACCGCGCCTTCGGCCGCGGCTCGATCGAGTTCTTGAACCCCGAGAACCGCAAGATCCTCGTCTTCATCCGGCGGCTGGGCGAGGAGATGATCCTCGTCGTGGCGAACCTCTCGCGCTTTGTCCAGTTCGCCGAGCTCGACCTCTCGGCCTACAAAGGCATGGTGCCGGTCGAGCTCTTCGGCCGCACGCCGTTTCCCCCGATCGGCGATCTGCCCTATTTCCTGACGCTCGGGCCGCACGCCTTTTACTGGTTCAAGCTGGAGGCGTCCCGCCGGGCGGAAGCCGCGCCGCCGGCGGAGCTCGCCACGCTCGAAGCGGCGGGCTCGTGGGAGGGGATCCTCCAGGGGAGAAACCGGGCCGGTCTGGAGAAGATCCTGCCGGAATACCTGCAAAAATGCCGCTGGTTCGGCGGCAAGGCGAGACAGATCAGGTCGGTCAAAATTGCCGAGGTCTTTCGCCTGCCCTATGATTCCACGGCGGCCTACATCGTCTTCGCCGAAGTCCAGTACGTGGGCGGCCTGCCGGAGACCTATCTCCTGCCGCTCGCGTTCGCCGCGCCGGAGCGCCTCCCGGAGATCGCCCAGGCGAGCCCGGCCGCGGCCGTGGCGCGGGTCAACGTCTCGGACGGCGACCAGTCCGGCGCGGGGATTTTATTCGACGCGCTCGCCGACCCGCGTTTTTCCAAAATGCTTTTGGAAACGATCGCGCGCAGGCGCCGCTTCAAGGACGATACGGGCGAGATCGTCGCCTCCCCCTCCGAGGTTTTCAAGAAAATCACCGGCTCGTCCGAAGCGCCGCTGGAGCCGCAGCCGGTCAAGCGCGAGCAGTCGAACAGCTCGATCGTCTTCGGCGACCGCCTGATCTTGAAAATCTTTCGCCGGCTCGTGGAAGGAGTCAATCCCGACCTGGAGATCGGGAGATTTCTCACCGAGAAAGCCGGCTTCGGCCATATCCCGCCCTTCGCCGGGGCGCTCGAATGCCAGAAGGAAAAGGGCGAGCCGCTCACCCTCGGCATCCTGCAAGGCTTCGTGCCGAACCAGGGGGACGCGTGGGGCTACACGCTCGACAGCCTGCAAGGCTATTTCGAGGCCTGCCTGGCGAAGCGGATCGAAGGCGCGCCGCCGCTGCCGCAGGCGCACGTGCTCGACCTGATGGAAAAAGAAATCCCGCCGCTGGCGCAGGAGATGATCGGCCCCTATCTTCGCTCGGCCGAGCTCTTGGGGCAACGGACCGGCGAGCTGCACGTCGCGCTCGCCGCCGGCGATTCCGACCCGGCGTTCGCGCCCGAGCCCTTCAGCCCGTTTTACCGCCGGTCGATGTACCAGGGCATGCGGACCCTGGCCAAGCAGACTTTCGGCGTTCTCGCCAAGCGCGCCAGGCATCTGCCCGAGGGCGTCCAGGCCGACGCCCGGAAGCTGCTCGACCTGGAAAAGGAGATTTACGGCCGCCTCCACGCGATCCTCGACCTGAAAATCACCGGCATGCGCACGCGCCACCACGGCGATTTCCACCTGGGTCAGGTGCTCTATACCGGCAAAGACTTCGTCATCACCGATTTCGAAGGCGAGCCCGCGCGCGCCCTCGGCGAGCGGCGCATGAAGCGCTCGCCGCTCCGGGACGTGGCCGGGATGATGCGCTCGTTCGATTACGCCGCGGTCTCCGCTTTGAAAAGCGGCCGCATCCGCGCGGAAGACGTGCCGGGCCTGGAGACCTGGGGACGCTTCTGGAAAATCTGGGTCTCGGTGGCGTTTGTGCAGTCCTATCTCGGCGCGGCCGGGCAGGCCGCCTTTTTGCCCAGCTCGAAAGCGGACATGAAGGCCCTGCTCGACATGTACGTGCTGGAAAAGGCGATCTACGAGATCGGCTACGAGCTCAACAACCGGCCCGACTGGGTCCGGGTTCCGATCCAGGGCATACTGGAGATTCTTCACCCGAACCGCTAAACTTAAGCAGGCCGGTGAAGACGGACCGGCCTGTAAACGGGGAACCGAGGGCTGTAAAGCAATAAGAGGGAATATGCCCATGAGCATGCCGCAAAGAGAGCCGGTTTTTCACGAGGTTACGCTGCTGACCGAGCAGGATCTCTTTTTATTCAACGAGGGCAGCCATTTCCGCCTGTATGACAAGCTCGGCGCCCATCCGGCCACAGCCGACGGCGTCGAAGGGACCTACTTCGCCGTCTGGGCGCCCGACGCCGAGCGGGTCTTCATCATGGGGAGCTTCAACGACTGGAAAAAAGAGACCCATCCACTCCGCCCCAAGGGCAGCTCCGGCATCTGGGAAGGTTTTTTCCCCGACGTGAAGCGCGGCAGCCTTTACAAATACCGCATCGTTTCGCGGAACGGCTACCAGGTGGAAAAGTCCGACCCGTTCTCCTTCTTCAACGAGATACCGCCCAAAACCGCTTCGATCGTCTGGGACCTCGACTATGCCTGGGGCGACCGCGATTGGATGGCGCGCCGCCGGGAGCACAACGGGCTCGACAAGCCCATGTCCACTTACGAAGTTCACCTGGGCTCGTGGCGGCGCGTGCCGGAGGAGGGCAACCGCTCGCTGTCCTACCGCGAGCTGGCGCCGGCGCTGGCCGATTACGTGAAAGAGACCGGCTTCACGCACGTGGAGTTCATGCCGATCATGGACCACCCCTTCTTCGGCTCGTGGGGCTATCAGATCACCGGCTACTTCGCGCCCTCGGGCAACTACGGCACGCCGCAGGACCTTATGTACCTGATCGACGTCCTGCACCAGAACGGCATCGGCGTGATTCTCGACTGGGTGCCGTCGCATTTCCCCACCGACGAGCACGGCCTCGGCTATTTCGACGGCACGCACCTGTTCGAGCACGCCGACCCGCGCCAGGGCATGCACCGCGAATGGGGCAGCTATATCTTCAACTACGGACGGCACGAGGTGCGGAGCTTCCTCATCAGCAACGCGATCTTCTGGCTGGAAAAATATCACATCGACGGCCTGCGCGTGGACGCGGTCGCTTCCATGCTCTACCTCGACTACGCGCGCAAGGACGGCGACTGGATACCGAACCAGTTCGGCGGCCGGGAAAACCTGCCGGCGATCGATTTCCTCCGCCGCTTCAACGAAGAGGTCTACAAAACCTGCCCCGACGTCCAGACCATCGCCGAGGAATCGACCTCCTGGCCCATGGTCTCGCGCCCGACGTACGTCGGCGGGCTGGGCTTCGGCCTCAAGTGGGACATGGGCTGGATGCACGACACGCTGGACTACATGTCCAAGGACCCGGTGCATCGAAAATACCACCACAACAAGCTCACTTTTCGCATGCTCTACGCTTTTCACGAGAATTTCGTGCTGCCGCTCTCCCACGACGAGGTGGTTTACGGCAAACGCTCGCTGATCGGCAAAATGCCCGGCGACGACTGGCAGAAGTTCGCCAACCTGCGGCTCCTCTTCGGCTACATGTACGCCCAGCCGGCGAAAAAGCTCCTGTTCATGGGCGGCGAGATCGGCCAGTGGTCGGAATGGACGCACGATGCGGGCCTGGAATGGCACCTGTTGCAATACGCGCCGCACGCGGGAATCAAAAAATGGATTTCGGACTTGAACCGCGCCTATCGGACCGAGCCGGCGCTGCACCAGCTCGACTGCGACCCGGCGGGCTTCGAATGGATCGACTGCAACGACGCCGAGGGCGGCACCCTGAGCCTGATGCGCCGGGGAAAGTCCGGCGGCGACATCGTGCTGGTGGCGTGCAATTTCACCCCGGTGCCGCGCCTGAATTATAAAGTCGGCGCGCCGCGGGGCGGCTTCTGGAAAGAGATTCTCAACAGCGACGCCGCCGACTACAGCGGCAGCGGGCTCGGCAACGCCGGCGGCGTGGAGGCGAGGGCGGAAGGAGTACACGGCCGGCCCCATTCGCTCACGATCACACTGCCTCCGCTGGCGGCGGTTTTCTTCAAGAGTACTTGAAGGCGCGGGAGCAAAGTCCCCGTCTTTTTGTTTTCGAATTTCCAGCTATTATTATAGGGCTGCCTCGTCCCGGGCCGGAGGGCCGGTCCAGGGATAGAGGCTTTAATCGATTTTATGAGAAGAGCCGGCGAATCCCGCGCCACCCTCGGCGCGACTTATCTCCGCGGCGGCAAAACCCGCTTCGAAGTGTGGGCGCCGCTCGCCCGGCGCGTCGACCTGCACCTCGTGGCGCCCGAGGACCGCGTGACGCCCCTGGAGCCGGCGGCGCGGGGATACCACCGGGCGGTCGTCGAGGGCGTCGGGCCAGGCAGCCGCTATCTTTACCGGCTGAACGATAAAGAGCGGCCCGATCCCGCCTCCCGCTTCCAGCCCGAAGGCGTGCACGGGCCGTCCGAAGTCGTCCCCGGCGATTTCGCCTGGCGCGACCGGGGCTGGCTGGGCCTCGAGCTGAAAGACTACGTCGTCTACGAGCTGCACACCGGGACTTTTACGCCGGAAGGGACGTTCGACGCGGTCATTTCCCGCCTCGACGATCTGAAGGATCTCGGCGTCACCGCCGTCGAGCTGATGCCGGTGGCGCAGTTTCCCGGCGCGCGCAACTGGGGCTACGACGGCGTTTTCCCTTTCGCCGCGCAGAATTCCTACGGCGGCCCGGAAAGCCTCCAGCGGTTGATCGACGCGTGCCATCAGAGCGGTCTCGCCGTCGTCCTCGACGTCGTCTACAACCATCTCGGCCCCGAGGGGAATTATCTGGCGGACTTCGGCGCCTATTTCACCGCGCGCTATCACACGCCCTGGGGCCCGGCGGTCAACTTCGACGGGCCGGAGAGCGACGAGGTAAGAAATTTTTTTATCCAAAACGCGCTTTACTGGGTGACCGAGTTTCACGTCGACGCGCTCCGCCTCGACGCGGTGCACGCGATCCTGGACCATTCGCCGCGGCCGTTTTTGCTGGAGCTCGGCGAAGCCGTCCATCGGGAGGGCCGCCGGCTGGGCCGCCGCGTCCATCTCATGCCGGAGAGCGCGGACAACGACGCCCGGCTGCTCCGGAGCGCGGAGCTCGGCGGCCTGGGAATGGACGCGCAGTGGAGCGACGATTTCCACCATTGCCTGCACGCGCTGCTCACCGGCGAGCGCGCCGGCTATTACGCGGACTACGGCCGGCCGGATCAGCTGGCGAAGGCCTTCCGCGAGGGCTTCGTCTACTCCGGCGAATATTCCGGCTTTCGCCGGCGCCGGCACGGCAGCCCCTCGCGCGACATCCCCGGCGAGCGCTTCATCGTCTTTTCGCAAAACCACGACCAGACGGGCAACCGGATGCTGGGTGAGCGGCTCTCCGAGCTCGCCGGCTTCGAGGCGGCCAAGCTCGCCGCCGGCGCGGTGCTGCTCGCGCCCTTCATCCCGCTCATCTTCATGGGCGAGGAGTACGGCGAGACCGCGCCGTTCCCCTATTTCATCAGCCACGGCGACCCGGGATTGATCGAGGCGGTGCGCCGGGGGCGCCGGGAGGAGTTCCGCGCCGCCCGGTGGGACAGAGAGCCGCCCGATCCCCAGGCCGAGGCGACTTTTCAGAGCGCCAAGCTCGATTACAAGTTGCTCGCCGAGGAAAATCATCGGACGCTCTTCGAGCTCTACCGGCAGCTGCTCCGCCTGAGGAAAGAGACCCCCGCGCTCGCCGCCCTGGAGAAGGAGTCCGTGGAAGCGATCGGCTCGGAGAGGAATCAAGTGCTGTTCGTGCGCCGCCGGAGCGGGGCGGACGAGGCGTTCCTGCTGTTTAATTTCGCCGCGGCGCCGGCGTCCTTCGACGCCTCGGTCGTCGCCGGCGGCTGGATCAAGGTCCTCGACTCGGCCGAAGAGCGCTGGCGCGGGCCGGGGAGCGCGCTGCCCGCGCGGCTCGGCGCGGAAGCGGCGCCGCTACGGCTTTCGCCGCGCGCGTTCGTCCTTTTCCGGCGCGCAACGGAAGGTCCGAGGGAATTTCAAGGGAGGGTGGGATGAGCTGGATCGTCTGGACCGGAAGCCCGTTTCCCCAGGGCGCGACGTGGGACGGCTCGGGCGTCAACTTCGCGATCTTCTCCGAGAACGCGACCTCGGTCGAGCTGTGCCTGTTCGACACCCCGGACGCGAGCCGGGAGAGCGCGCGCATTCCGATGGTCGACCGCACCGCGCAGATCTGGCACGTCTATCTCCCCGAAGCGCGGCCGGGGCAGCTCTACGGCTACCGGGTGTACGGCCCCTACGCGCCCGCCGAAGGCCACCGCTTCAACCCCGCCAAGCTCCTGGTCGACCCGTACGCCAAGGCGATCGCGGGAAAGATCGACACCAACGACTCTCTCTTCGCCTACAAGCGCGGTCAGCCGCAGGAGGACCTGTCGATCGACCGGCTCGACAGCGCCGCGGGGCTCCCCAAGTGCATGG
>DASWFA010000765.1:0-3935 GCA_036394475.1 Binatia bacterium | reverse complement strand
ATCTCTTTCTTCCCGGCCAGATAAGGCTTCAGGTCGGTCAGATACATGGTCAGCACGGCGATCTGGTCGGGCCTCCCCCCGGCGCCCTCCACGGCCAGCTTGAGGTTGTGCATGACCTGGCGCCACTGCGCGACGAAGTCGCCCTTGCCCACCACCGCCCCAGTCGAGTCGAACGGCGCCTGGCCGGCGATGTAGACCGTCCGGCCCGAGTTTACCCTCGCGAGGTGGGCGTAGCCGACCGGCCGCTCCAGACCGGACGGATTCAATAGCTCAAAAGGCATGGCTCCTCCTTACAACCTTGTTATGTGGACGAAATACAAACGGACCCATGCGCGGGCTCGGAGAGCGGCGGCTTTCGCCGCCCCATCCCGCCGGCTCCCGTTCAACTCTTGCCCCAGACCGCGATGAAGTTCTTGAGCTCGCCGACGATGTCTTCCGATTGGGCGACGTAAGGCAGGATCATGCGCGTCGCGCCCGCCTCGGCGTACGGCGCGATCTTTTCCCGGACCTCCTCGACCGAAGTCGCGGCCACCATCGGGAGCCCCTCGAACAGCCGGTCGGTGATCAGCCGCCGGGCGGCGTGAAAGCCGCCGGACTTCCACGCGGCGCGCATCGCCTCGATCTCCTCGCCGAAGCCCATGCGCGTGAGCAGGTTGCGATAATAGTCCGCCAGCGCGTAGTACGTGAGCGCGTGGCTCAAGGCTTCGCGGGCGACCGTCCGGTCGGGGGCGATCGAGCAGCGCACCTTGCAGATGATCTCTATTTTATCCGGATCTTTGCCGGCCGCTTGAGCGCCCGCCCGCGCCTGCTCGGCGATGCGCCGGATCTCCGGCGGATTGGCCATGTTGATCAGCACGCCGTCGGTCAGCCGCCCCGCCAGCTCCGTCATCTTGGGCCCGAACGCCGCGAGGTAGACGGGAATCTTTCGGCCCGAAGCCTTGAAGGCGAGCTTGAAGCCGCGCGAGGAATAGAATTCGCCGGTGTAGTCGAGCTTCTCCCCGTTCATCGCCCGCTGGACGATCTCCAGATATTCTTTCACGCGCGCGAGCGGCCGGTCGGACGGGAGGCCGTGCCAGCCGGCGATCGTCGGGTTCGAGACGCCGAGGCCGAGGAGAAACCTGCCCTGCGACAGCTCGTCGAGGCCGGCGGTCTGCAGCGCCAGCGTCGCCGGCGTGCGGCCGAGGATATGGTAGACCGCCGAGCCGATCTGCATCCGGCTCGTGACCGCGGCGACGGCGGAGAGCATCACCGTGGGATCTTTATTGTTCGCCTCGCCGCCCCAGGCGCAGCCGAAACCGGCCGCCTCCGCCATGCGGGAAAGCTCCGGAATCGCGTCCATCGGCAGCTGCGCGCCCGAATTGAACTCGATGTCGATTTTCATGGTGCGGCTCGTGGAAGAAAGTATTGCCGTGAGAATTTTAGCTGTGCGTTACGCGTAACATCAAACGGAGAGAGGTTCAAGCCTTGGTCGCGCTGTAAAACTTTCGCAACCGATCCTGGAACGCCCCTTGTCGTCAATGCTTTAGGCGGCCTTGAGACCGCGGCGGGGATATTTGACCACCAGCCGAACGCGGACGCCCAGGCGGGCGAGCATATCGATGAGCGCGTCCGTGCTGAACAGGTCGATCCGCCCTCGAAGCAGGTCGCTTACCCGGGGCTGGGTCACGCGGAGAAGCTTTGCCGCGGCTGCCTGTTTGAGGCGTCGGGACGCGATCAGCTTCTGGAGTTTGATCATCAGCTCCGACCGCACGAGCAAGTGCTCGGCCTCCTCGGGGGCAAAGCCCAGGTCCCGGAAAACGTTGCCGCTCGATCGAGTCACCTTGAGTTTCATCTTGAACCCTCCCGTTTTGTCGGCTTGTCCGTCCGTCGGCTCACGACCAGGGCGCGAAACCTGTCGCGCGCGACTTCCAGTTCCCGTTTCGGTGTTTTCATGGTTCGCTTCTCGAAGGCCTGGAGCACGTAGATCCCCTCGGCGAATTTAGCCACATAAAAGACTCGATGTTCGACTCCCGTGCGTATACGGATCTCCTGCGCGCCGGGCCCAACGACGGGCATCGGCTTCCAGTCGTTCGGTTCTGCTGGACACGCCGCAGCTGGAATCCCGCGACGCGGCGCGCGTCGGCGGGAAAAGCTTTGAGGTCGCTGCGCGAAGAGCCCAGCTAGAATAGAGCCTTATCCGGCACGGCCTAATATACAAGTATCAGTATGCCAGGTCAAGTCCGGCCTCCATGAGGCCGCCCAAAAACGGTCGGGAAGCCGCGCGATCTTACTACCCACCCTTGCCTTCTCCTTCTCCCTGAAGTAAACAAACAACAAAAATCAGGAGGACTCCCCATGGCCCCCGAGAGACCGATCAAGCTGTACGATTTCCCCTCGTCGCCCAACTGCCAGCGCGTCAAGGTCGTGCTGGACGAGAAAAAGCTCGCCTATGAGAAAGTTCCGGTCGATCTCAAAAAGATGGAGCAAAAAAAGCCGGAATTTTTAAAGCTCAACCCCTACGGCAAGGTGCCGGTGTTGATCGACGGCGCGACGGTGCTGTACGAATCGCTCATCATCAACGAGTACCTGGACGAGAAATATCCCGAGACGCCGCTCATGCCGAAAGACCAGGGCAAGCGGGCGAAGGTCCGCATCCTGCTCGACTACGGCATGAACCATCTCGACCCGTCCTACCAGACGATCCGCAAGGAGATGATGAAAGAGGAAAAAGAGCGCAACCAGGAGGCGATCGAAAAAGCGCGGAAGGAATTGAAAAGCCTCCTCGGGCGCCTGGAGCGCGAGCTCGGCGACCAGCCCTATCTGGCCGGCGACTTCTCGCTCGTGGACGCGGCGCTGATCCCGAGATTCCTGCGCCTGGAAGGCATGGGCGTCCTGCCCGACGCTTCCCTGCCGCGCATCGGACAGTGGATCGGCCGGATGAAAGAGCGCCCCTCCGTGCGCGGCATCCTGTAGACGACCTTTCGGTTTCGAATTCCAGGTGAGACAATGGCTTGATGCCGTTTCCTCGAAACTCGAAACCCGAAACTCGAAACTCGTTCTCAATCCTTTTCCCCATCCTCCGTTTCTGGCTGCGCAAGACCCGGCCGCGGACGAGCGGCGCGGTCGCGCTCACCGGGCTCACGGAAAAAGTAAGCGTATCCTTCGACCGCTATGCCGTTCCCCACATTTGCGCGGCGAGCGAGCGCGACCTGTTTCTCGCGCAGGGATACCTGCACGCCCGGGAGCGCCTCTGGCAGATGGATCTCAACCGCCGCGCCGTCAGCGGCCGCATGGCGGAGATTTTCGGCGACCGCCCGCTGCCCCGGGGCGTCTCGGCCGAGCTTGGCGGCAGGACTTTCGCCGACCTGGATTATTTCATCCGGCTCGCGGGCATGCGCCGGGCCGCGCGCGCGTCGCTCGGCTGCTTGACGGAGCGCGAGGCGGAGATCCTCGACGCCTACAGCGCGGGCGTCAACCGCTATATCGAGACGCATCTAAAATCGCCGCCGCTGGAGTTCCGGCTGCTGCGCTACGAGCCCGAGCCGTGGCGGCCCGAGGACTGCCTCACGCTGGGAAAAGGCTTCGCGTTTTTTCTCTCGACGTCCTTCTTTACCCGCGTCGCATGGATCGCGCTGGCCGACGGCCTCAAGAACGAGCCCGAAAAATTAAAGTCCCTGCTGCCGCGCTATCCGTCCGGCGGGCCGAGCATCACCCGCCCCTGCGCGGCGGCCGCGCGCGGGCTGCTGGGCTTCATGAGCGGGACTTTCGACCTCTACGGCGCGGCCGCCGGCCAGGGCAGCAACAGCTGGGTGGTCGCGCCCGGTCGTTCCGCCACCGGCGCTCCGATCCTCTGCAACGACCCGCATCTCCGGCTCGAATTGCCGTCCACGTGGTACCTGATGCATCTCCGCGCCGCCGGCGCCAAGCCGGACGCGGATTTCGAAGTCTGGGGCGGG
>DASWFA010000764.1:0-3905 GCA_036394475.1 Binatia bacterium | reverse complement strand
GGCCTTCCGGCGACGCTCGCGCTCATGCCGGCGGTCAGCATCCTCGGCTTCACCGCGATCGGCTTGAGCGCCACCGGCCTCGTGCCGACGCTCGCGGCGTTCATCGGCTTCAACGTGCTGCGGCGCGGGAGCAACTTCGCGCTCACGAACCCGGCGATGGAGGTGCTGTTCACCGTCGTGCCGCGCGAGGACAAGTACAAAGCCAAAAATTTCATCGACACCGTCGTCTACCGCAGCGGCGATCAGATCGGCGCCTGGTCGTACGCGCTGTCGTCTTTCCTCGGTCTGGGATTGACCGGCATCGCGTTTGCGGCCGTGCCGCTCTCGGCCGCCTGGCTGGTGAACGGGTGGTGGCTCGGACGCAAGCAGGAAGCCATGGCGGGCCGGTGAAAAAGAGTTCAGGGCGGACCGCGCCTCGGGGCTATCTCATCGAATCCGAGCGGCAGGTTGAGCCTCCCCGCTATCACCAAAGCGCGATTTGTCCGAGCTTTAAGCAAATTCGGCTTTGTTCTTGAGCACCAAAAAGGCGGTCCTCAGAAGTGGCGTCATCCAGACGGGCGGTTGTTTATGTCTACATGCATCCCCGGGAAGAACTGAGGCCCTCGACTTTGAGAGCGATCCTCCGTGATGCACAAATTCCAGAAGAAGAATTTCTAAAGGCTTTGTAGTAGCTTCTTTTCAGTCCTCAAAACCAAACCCAATCAACTTTTATGATTCTCCTTTCCCCTTCATCGCCGCCAGCACGCGCTTGGGCGTGAACGGCGCTTCTCTTAGTTTCGCGCCGGTGGCGTCGAAGATCGCGTTGGCGATCGCCGCCGGGATGGGGACCGTCGACAGCTCGCCCGCGCCGAGCGGCGCCTGGTCTTTCCGGTCGATCAGGACGATGTCGACTTCCGGCATGTCGGGGAACCGGAGGATCGGGTAGCTCGCCCAATCCAGGCTCTTGACGCCGGATTCATCGAACGTCACCTCTTCGTAGAGCGCGCGGCTCACGCCCTGGATGATGTTGCCCTCGACCTGGTTTCGGACGCCGTCGGGATTGACGATCAGCCCGCAATCGTGCGCCAGCGTGACCCGCCGGACCGCGACCTTGCCGGTCGACTTCTCGACCTCGACGTCGGCGACGGCGGCGGCGTATCCGCCGGCGCGGCGCGTCATCGCCACGCCCCTGCCCTTGAGCGCGGCCGAGTCGGCGCCCTGGGGCTGCCGCCGCTTTTGCCATTGAGACTTTTCCGCCACGGCGTTCAGCGCGTCGGCCGCGCGCCGGTCGCCGGCGAGATAGCCGAGCCGGAGCTCGATCGGATCGACGCCGAGATCGGCGGCGATCTCGTTCAGGAGCGTTTCGCTGGCGAAGCAGCGCGCCAGCTGGCCGGGGGCGCGCAGGTTGCTGGTGCGGAGCGGGCTCGGCTCCGGCTTGAGCCAGGGGATTTCTTCGGCGACGATCCGGTTGTTCTCGAAGGCGTAGATCTCGCCGCCGCCCTGGTTGCCGTTGCCCTGGCCCTGCGCCTTGGCTTTAAGGCCGATCTGCTCCGACGCCAGCAGCGTCATGGTCGCCGCGACCGTCCAGGGGAGGCTGTAATCGGTGAAGTCCCAGGCAATGATCTTGCCCTCGCCGTCGACGCCGGCCTTTAATTTCTGCACCTGCGCCGGGCCTTTCGGCTCCCAGCCGTGCTCGTCCCGGCGCGACCACTGCACGCGCACCGGCGCGCCCACGGCGCGCGACAGGAGCGCCGCGTCTTCCGCCCCATCGTCGTTGCTGAGGCGGCCGTACGAGCCGGAAGCCTCATGATAAATGACCCGGACATTTTCCTCCGGGATCTTGAGCAGCCCCGCCACCGACGCGCGCGTGCGAAACGGCCCCTGGCAGCCGGACCAGACGGTGGCGCGGCCGCCGCGCACGTCCGCCACCGCGCACGAGGGGCCGATCATGCCGTGCATCTGAAACGGCCAGCGAAACATCGCCTCGTAATGTTTTTTGGCTTTGGCGGCGGCGGCGGCCGGATCGCCCTTTTCGAGCCCTTTCAACGTGGTGAAGCTCTTGGTCCCGGTGAGATAGGCGTCGAGCTCCTCCCGGTTGGCGGGCAGCTTGGTCTCGGGCTTCGCCCAGGCGACTTTCAGCGCTTCGGCGGCTTGGATCGCCGCCCACTCGGTCTTGGCGACGACGCCGACGAAGCTCCCCTCGCGCACCGCTTTCACGAAGCCGGGGATTTTTTTCGCCGCGCCGTCGTCGATGCTCGTCGGCGCCGTGTTGAGAACCGGCGGCCGGACGACTCTGGCGTGCAGCATGCCCGGCACGCGCACGTCGTGAACGTAGACCGCCTCGCCAGTCAGCTTCGGCGGCAGATCGAAGCGCGGCACCGGCTGCCCGACGGTGGTGTATTCCCTGGGGTCCTTGGGCTTGACGTCCCGCGCGAGCTTCAATTCGCCGGCTTTGCCTTCGGCGTCGATCGTGACGTTGAACCGCTTGCCGCCGATGAGCTGCCCGTAAGAGACGCGCTTCGACGGATTGCCCGCGACGCTAACGACGCCGTCCCGGACCGTGAGCTTGTCTATCGGTTCTTTTAATCGCGCCGCCGCGAGCTTAAGCAGCTCCCGGCGCGCGGCGGCGGCCGCCTGGCGTATCTGCGGCCCGGCGCGCTCGATCGTGCGGCTGCCCGAGGTGGTCGCCTGGTCGATGGTCTTTTGCGTATCGCCCATGTCGACCTTGATTTTTTTCCACGAGACGTCCAGCTCCTCGGCGGCGATCTGGGCCAGCGCGGTTTCGACGCCGGTGCCGAGCTCTACCTTGCTGGTAAAGACGGTCACCGTGCCGTCCTGGCCGACCGCGATCCACGAATCGAGCTGGGTCGGGTCGGGCAAGCCGCCCGGGGCGGGCTCGGTTTGCGCGAACAGGTCGGATGGAGGAAACAGGCTGAAGCTGACGATGAGCGCGCCGGTGCCTTTGAGAAACTGCCTGCGGGAAAGCTCCGCGGTTGCCATGTTCGCTCCTTTCCTCAGACCTGCTGGCTCGACGCCCGCTTGACCGCCCGCAGAATGCGCGTGTGCGTGCCGCAGCGGCAGAGATTTCCCGCCAGCGCCTCTTTGATCTGGCCGTCGGTCGGCTTGGGATTCGCGTCGAGCAGCGCCTTGGTGGTCATGATCATGCCGTTGATGCAGTAGCCGCACTGCAGCGCCTGCTCGTCGAGAAAGGCCTTCTGGATCGGGTGCATCTTCTTGACCGTCCCCAGCCCTTCGAGCGTCGTCACCGGCTTGCTCCCCACGCTCTTCAACTCGGTCACGCAGGAGCGCACCGCCTTGCCGTCCATGAGGACGGCGCAGGAGCCGCACTGGGCCAGCCCGCAGCCGAACTTCGGCCCGTTGAGCTTCAAATCGTCGCGCAGAACGTAGAGCAGCGGGGTGTCGGGGTCGGCGTCGACCACCTGATTCTTGCCGTTCACCTTGAGGGAGATTCGCGCCATGGAAGATCTCCTTTCGGCAGCACCAAACTCTTTAGATCAGCGCCGCGGCGGCGTCAAGACGCCCCGGACTCATCCTGAAACCGTCTTTTATCACCCCCGCGATTGTGCTTTAAGAGTCGGCAGGAGGGACGCCATGAAGATACTCCGCCTGCGGTCATGGAATTTTCACGCCGAGGACCTCGACCGGATGACCCGATTTTATCGCGACGGGCTCGGGGCCGAGCTGCGAACGACGCATACCGTCGCCGGCGTCCAGGTGGCGCGGCTCCGCGCCGGGGAGACCGGCCTCGGCCTGTTCGACGCTTCGGAGAAGCGGGCGCCGCGCGTGCCGCATCACACCTTCGACATCGAAGGGCCGGACGATCCGAACGCATTGGTGAAAGAGCTGGAGGCGAAGGGCCTCGAGGTCGACGACATCCGGCTGCACGACGGCGGCCCCGGCTACTC
>DASWFA010000763.1:0-4981 GCA_036394475.1 Binatia bacterium | reverse complement strand
GGGTAAAGAAAATATCGGCTAAATACCTGAGGCAAGTAAAGAAATATGTGAATTCAGTCGTTTAGCGCGAGGCCGGTCGTCCGAAAAACAGGCCGGTTTAACGCCGGCGGGCGCCCGCGTCTTCGTCGGCAGGGGCGCAGGCATTTTTGTCGACGGCGGGCGGCGTCGGAAAGGATTCGCACTCGGCGAGAAAATTTTCCAGCGCCCGGTTGAAAGCCTCCGGCGCCTCGACGTTGGTCAAATGGCCGGCGTCCGCGATGACCGCAAAGCTCGCGACCGGAATCCGGTCCGCCATCTCGCGGACCGCGTCCGGCGGCGTGAGCGGGTCTTCCGCGCCGGTGAGGCAAAGGACCGGACAGCGGATCTCGCTGAGCTGCGAGGAAAAGTCGGGGCGGTCGGCGATCGCGCGCAGTGCCGCGGCGATTCCGGCCGGGCTGTTTTCCCACACGATCTCCTGCAGCCAGGCGAAAATATCCGGGCGCAGGCGCGGCGTCGTCCAGCCGAACAGTTTGGGCAGATATTCCGCCGCGGCCGCGTCGGGTCCGCCGCACTCGATCTCGGCCGCGAGCCGGCGGCGGTCGAGCGGCGTCTGCTCCGCCGCCGGCACGGCAACGGCGTTGGCGAGCAGCAGCCCTCGCAGCCGGTTGCCGAGCGGCGCGATGGTTTCGAACGCCACGTAGGCGCCGCTGGACACTCCCGCGACGACGACCTCCTCGACCCCCAGCCGGTCGAGCGCCTCGACGACCGCGGCGGCGTAATCGGAAAGCGAATGCACCTCGATCATCGGGCTCAGACCAAATCCCGGCAGATCGGGAGCCAGCAGGCGGGCCTTGTCGCGGAGCGGAAACTGCGGCTCCCACATACGGCTGTTGAACGGCACCGCGTGCAGCAAGAGGACCGGGGCCCCCTCGCCCACGTCGCGGACGAACAGGCCGCCGGTGCGCGCCGCGACGGCCCGGTCGATCGAGGGGTCTTGCGACTGACCTTGCGATTGCTTTTGTCCCGTCGGAAGCGGCGTCATAACGATCTCCTTACTAAACTAATACGTCCTTGCCGAAAAGCGCGGCGATCTCGACTACTTCTTCAACCTAGCCGGGGAGGGATTTAAATCAATGGGGTTGATCCCTTAGCCGGGTCAATGCCGCGGCTCCGCGCGCTCTTCGTCGGCGCCGCGGCCGAGCGTGTCCGCGACGTAGGCGTGCCGCCGGCCCATGGGCTCGGGTTTTCCCGTGGTCGTGTCTTTGGCCGTCTGGTGCTCCATCCCGGCGTTGATCTCGGCGCCGAGGAGAATGCTGTAGACCGATAACAAGAGCCACGTCATCAGGATGACCACGACGCCGAGCGCGCCGTAGGTTTTGTTGTAAGAGGCGAAATGGCTGACGTAGAGAGAGAACGCCGCCGAGCCGGCGAGCCAAAGGATCGTCGCCGCCACCGCGCCCGGGGTGATCCAGCGCCACCGCGCCTGCGCGCGGCAGGGCGCGTAGCGATAAAGCACCGCCAGCGCGATCATCTGCGCGACCGCCAGCAGCGGCCAACGCAGGTAGTCGATCCGCTTCTGCGCGGTCGCGCCGAGGTTGAGGCTCGACAACACGGCCGGGACGCCGGCGATCAGGCCGAGAAGGAGGATGAGAAAGACGATGAAGCCGAGAGTCAGCGACAGCGCGGTCGCGTTGCGTTTGAAGAATCCGCGTTTTTCCCGCTCGTCGTAGACGATGTTCAAC
The DNA here is from genome assembly GCA_036394475.1 of Binatia bacterium. Lineage (GTDB taxonomy): Bacteria > Desulfobacterota > Binatia > UBA9968 > UBA9968 > JAJPJQ01. Next base: position 3,260 of record DASWFA010000763.1, on the reverse strand, counting down.
GCTTCCATGAGCGAGCTCATTCCCTTGGCGGCGCTCCAGAGCGCCAGCAGGATTCCGGCCGCCACGCCCCATCCGAGCCGGCGGTCGCGCCCGGCCTGCGCGATGCGCTGTAGCTCCGAATTGATCAGAGCCGCCGCGTCGGGCGGCAGGACCTGCTCGATGGCGCTCATGTGGTTTTGCAGGCCGGCGGGATCCGTGATGAGGCCGTAGAGCGACACCATGGCGGCGAGGCCCGGGAACAGCGAGAGAAACACGTAAAACGCGACGCCCGCGGCGACGATCGAGATGTTGTGCTCGGCGACGTTGTTCTTCACCCGGACGAAAACGTCGCGCCAGCCGGGTGCGGGTATCTCGGTCGGACGCTCCGCCCGCCGGCCGCGGTCATTCTGCGCCGTCTCTCGTTCTTGCCGCATGCGGCGTTCTTTTTGCACGCCGGAATCTTCGATCGGGAAAACTCCGGCGGTGCTGCTTCGAAATTATACCGGGGCGGGCGGCTGCCTAGCCGGGTCAAGCCCGGGGATCGGCGGAAAAATTTCCTTGAGGCGAGTATCTAAGACCGAGAAGCTGCCAGGCGTGACTGCGTCACTTTCCGCCGGCTAGAGAAGCGTAGTAATCCGTCACGCCGCCGAGAATATACTGAACGGCCAGGGCGGCCAGCACGATGCCCAGAACCCGGGTGATGATATGCACCTTGCCTTCGCCGAGGCGCGCCATCACGCGCTCGCCGGCGTAGAGAATCCACCAGGCGAGCAGGTAAACCGCGGCGATGACGGCGGCGAAAACCGCGATGCGCGCGAGGTCGCCGCGGATCTGGTTCGTCAGCAGGAGCACGGTGGTGATGGTCCCGGGACCGGACAGCAGCGGTATGGCGAGCGGAAAAATCGCAATGTCTTCGCCCACGGCGCCCTGCTCGTGGCGCTCGGGCGCCTGGAGGCCGGTCCGCTGTCCGAAGAGCATCGGCAGCGCGGCGAGGAACAGGAGAATTCCCCCGCTGATGGCGAAGGCGGGCACCGTCACGCCTAAATAGGACAGCAGGAAGCCGCCGCCGAGGAGAAAAAACAGCGTCACGCTGAAAGCGATCAGCAACGCGCGCGAAAGGGTCTTTTTCTGCCGCGCCCGATCCATGTCGCCGGTCAAGGCCACGAACATGGGGGTCACGCCGAGCGGGTCCACGACGACGATCAGCGTGGCGAACGCTCTCAGGGCGAACTGGAGCAGGCCGTCGTCCATGCAAGAACGTTAGCTCATGCTCCGGAGGTCGATCAAGCCTCGCTTTTCTCGATTGGAATGACGCGCCTTAACGCGCTTGCCGTTTTTTCCTGCCGCCCCGGCCCTGCCCGCGGGCGCTGCGGCCCTGACCGGCGGGTTTGCGGCCCCGGCTTTTGCCCTGACGGCCTTGGGCCGCGGTCTTGCGTGCCCCGCTTGTTGCACGTCCGCTTCCGGAGGCCCGTCCCCGCGCGCGCGCCTGCCGGCCGCGCTGGCGCGCGGAAGACCGGCGCGTTTGCCGCCGGCGTCCCCGGCCGCTTACGGTTTCCCGATCGACCAGTTTGAAGAAGCGGCTGTTCGGTTCGTCCTGATACAGAAAGGCGAGGTTCGCTTTTTCAAAATAATCGAAAAACTCGTTCCAGCTGATCTCCTCCAAGGTATCCTCGCCGCTGTAGCCCGGAAAATCGATGCGGAGGATCGGCGGCTCGCCGTTTCCCGTGCCTTTGACGATCGCGGGATGGCCGCCGCGTGACTCGGCCCATCGGCGGATCGTCTCGTGATCGGTCGTCGCTTTCGCTCGAGCCATAAAAACTCCTTTCATTTTCAAGCTACTGCGCCAAGACCAGAAGGCAATCGGGCAAATACTCCGTTCGGAAGCTGGATTTCCTGGACTGAGGTAAAGCCTGCGCGCGACGCTCGCTCTAACCAAGAATAAGATAATAAGACCTTCGCCAAGCCGCGGCCGTTCGGGGAGAACGCGCCTGGCCTTCCTTGTCTCATTCTGTCAGCCGGTTTCGCGGCGCGAAGGCGTCTTAAGCGCCGTCGGTTCGACGGCGATTAAAGTTCCCCGGCTTCCAGTCGATCCACACAGATACAGAGAGGTAGGAATGGCCCATCCGGGGGCGGCCCTTGGGCGGTCCATCTGCCGGGGCTCGGTTACGCGAATGGAGAGAAGCGATTTTATTATGAAGAAATTCCTTTTATCGGCGCTGCTTGCGACCGCGACGGGACTCTTTTCCCCGGCGCTCTCCTGGGCGATCCAGGCCACCCTTTTTGACGACGCCTATACGGTATCGTCCAAGCCGACCACCAAGTTCGGCTCGCTGGCGACGATATTGGTCAATCCGACCAGCACCGGGTTCATTCAATTCGATCTCTCGACTTTGCCCGCGGGCACGCTGCCGCAAGACGTCGTAAAAGCCAATCTTACCCTGTATGTCACGGTGGCTTCGGTGAAAGTCCCCGGCTCCTTCGCCGTCAAGCGCGTGACCGGCGCGTGGGACGAGTTGACTATCACCGCAGCCACCGCTCCGGCGATTGGCCCGACCGTGGTCGCGGGAGTGCCGATCGCCCTGACCGACGCCAGTCAATTTATCGCCGTCGATGTCACCAGCCTGGTGCAGGATTGGCTCGGCGGCATCGCTCCCAATCGCGGCGTCGCTCTGGTCGCGGTGGGAACCACCAGTCTGGCGTTCGACGCCAAGGAAAGCGGCACCACCGGCCATTACGCCCAGCTGGATATTACGCTTGCGGACTCCGGCGCGGGATCGACCGGTCCCACGGGCGCCACCGGGCCGACTGGCACAGTGGGTGCGACCGGACCGACGGGAGCCGCCGGTGCGACTGGCGCCGCGGGACCGACAGGAGCGGCCGGATCACAAGGTTCCACGGGCCCTGCCGGAGCGACCGGTAACACCGGCGCCGCGGGTGCAATCGGAGCCACAGGAGTTGCCGGACCGACGGGAGCTACGGGTTCAACCGGAGCCACCGGCGCCACAGGTGCAGTCGGAACGACCGGTGCTCAAGGCGCGACGGGCAACACGGGTGCGACCGGCGCCACAGGATCGGTCGGACCGACCGGCGCGCAGGGCGCGACGGGTAACACGGGCGACACCGGCGCTACAGGTGCAACCGGTCCCGCCGGACCTACCGGTGCGACGGGCAACACCGGATCGACCGGAGCCACCGGATCAGTCGGACCGACAGGTGCTCAAGGTACAACCGGCTCGACCGGCGCGACGGGCATAACTTTCGAGGGCACCTGGGCCGATGCT
>DASWFA010000762.1:0-4836 GCA_036394475.1 Binatia bacterium | reverse complement strand
TGATGAAAAAACGGGCAAGCGAAGGGATCGAGATAAAAAAGCTCACGAGTATCCGAAGTCCCGGACTGGCATAAGGATTGCGTCGGTAGCGTCTCACGACAGCGCGATTCGCATCGAGGAAAACAGCATGCAAGCCCCCGACCTTCGCCCGCCGGTCCGTCTCGACGTCCATGATTAAAATCGGTCGAGCGCTCCTCCAGGCCGTCCTGCTCGTCGCCGTCGGGCGCGGCGCCGCCTTCGCCCAGCCGCTGCAGGAGATCCGCATCGGCTCGAGCGCGATCGGCTTCAGCAGCCTGACGACCTATTTCGCCCGCGATTTTAAATTCTTCGAAAAAGAAGGGCTCGACGCCAAGATCATCTACGTGGCGACCAACGTCGGCCTCGCCGCGCTGGCCGCCGGCAACGTCGACTACACCACGCTGGTCACTTCGGCGGCCGAAGCGACGCTGCGCGGCTTTCCGCTGCGCCTCGTCGCCGCGACCAACGTGCAGCCGCTCTGGGGCGTCGTGGTGCGGAAGGAAATCAATCAAATCTCCGATTTGAAGGGCAAGAAGCTGGGCGTCAGCTCGTTCGGCGGCACGAGCTATTCCGCGGCGCTCTACATCCTCAAGCATTACGGCCTGAAGCCGCAGGAGGACGTCGTGATCCTGGCGGTCGGCGGGACCGCCGAGCGGATCGCGGCGCTCCAGCACGCATCCGTGCACGCCGCCATCATTCCGGCGCCCGGCGACATGCGGGCCGAGCAGGAAGGGTTCAAGATCCTCATGGACGCGGGCACGATTTATAAGCTGCCGAACGGCGGCTCGAGCACGACCGTGGCGAAGATAAAGCAGAACCCGGCGGAGGTCCGGAAGGTCGTCCGCGCCATGGTGGGCGTCACCCGGTTCATCATGGAGCCGCAAAACAAGCCGGAAGTCACCAAGTACATCGGCCGCGTTTTCAACTTGAACCCGGCGTCGACCGAACAGTTTTACGCCCGGTTCGTGCCGACGCTCAGCCGCACCGGCATGGTGGAGATGGACAAGATCAAGCTCATCGTGGACGACGCCCTGGGGCGCGGGATCATCAGCAAGCCGGTCGATCCGGAGACGCTCGTCGATTATTCCTTCGCCAAAGGGCTTTGATTGAAACGGCAAGCTGTGACAAAGGCGCCGCGCCGAGGCTGAATCTTATGGCGTTTTCCTGTAAAGTTTTCGGCCTCCGGGCGCCGCTCCCGGTCTTTCTCTGGGCGCTCTTCGGCGCGGCCGGTTGGGTCCATGGCGCGTCGGCCCCGAGCGCGTCGATCGACGGGGCCAGGCAGGAGGGCAAGGTCGTCTGGTACAGCGTCGTCAACGAATCGGGCGACCTGGCCAAAGAATTCGAAAAGAAGTATCCGTTCATTAAAGTCGAGGTGCTCAGGCTTTCCAACCCCCGCGTCCTGGCCCGCATTCTCACCGAGACGCAGGCCCATCGGTACGGCTATGACGTCGTCAGGGCGAACGCTTTTACGATGAACGCCCTCATGGAAAAGGGGCTGGTCGGCGCCTACGATTCACCGGAAAGGAAAGCCTACCATCCCGGGTGGAAAGACGCGCGCGGCTTTTGGACTTCGACGGACGAAAATGTTTTTGTCGTCGGCTACAATACCCGGCTCGTCAGCCAGGCCGAAGCCCCCAGGGACTGGAGCGATCTTCTCGATCCCAAGTGGAAGGGCTCGATCGGCATGGAGCCGTCGGATTTCGAGCTCTACGCGGGGCTGGAAAAAAAATGGGGCGCGGGCCGGGCGGCGGCGTTTTTCAAGGAGCTTTCCAGGCAGGACCTTCAGTTTCGCACCGGCCATACGCTGCTGGCCCAGCTCGTGGTCGCCGGAGAAATGAAGCTCGGGATCGTCTTCGCGCACAGGGTCGAGGCGATGAAGAGCCAGCGCGCGCCGATCGAATGGGTCTCGACGATGGATCCGATCATCAGCTCGCTCGGGGTGATCTCGCTCGCGAGCAAGCCCGAGCATCCCAACGCGGCCAAGCTCCTGATCGACTACGTCTTGTCCAGGGAGGGGCAGCGGTATTTGCAGAGCGGCAACCGCGTCGCCTCGCGAATCGATATCGACCCATTGACGCCGAAGCTCGACCGGCGCAAGCTCGCGCTCCTTCCCCTGGAGCCGGAGCTGGGAAAACATATGAAGGAAAATGTCGAGCGCTTCCGCTCCATCCTCGGGATTCAGGGATGAGGAGCGGCGCGGATGCCGCGGAGCGCTCCACGGCGGGAGCAACATGAAAGACAGCGTAGCCGACGAAGTGGTCGCGGGGCTGAAGGAGGCGGGCGTCACGTTCGCCTCCTATCTGCCGGACAGCTGGCTGAAGCCGGTCTATTTCCGCTTGTCCAACGATCCGGATTTTCTCACCATCCCGGTCTCCAACGAAGGGGTCGGCGTCGGCCTGTGCTGCGGCGCGTGGCTCGGCGGAACCAAGGCGGTGATGTTGATGGAGAATACCGGCGTGCGCATGGCGTGCGACCAGCTGGCGCGCCTCGGGATCAGCGTCGGGCTGCCGTGCTTCATGATCCTCCCGTACCGCGGCGACTTCGGCGACCGGCTGAGCTACGCCGTCGCGCACGGGCAGACCATGCTCCCCGTGCTGGACGCGCTCCGCATCCCTTCTCTCATCGTGCGCGACGAGAAAAATATCCGCCAGGCGATCCGCCGCTGCCTGACGACGATGAACGTGACGAACTACCACGTCGCGCTGATCATGGGAGCCGAAGTCTGCATGGAGAATCTCTAAGCTGGCGCAAAAAAGGAAACCGAGCATGGAGCGCATGGAGTGTCTGCGGGCCCTGGCGCCGCACATCAAAGATCAACTGGTCGTCATCACGCTCGGCCGGACCGCCGAGGAGTGGGCCACCGTCTGTCCGCGCGACGGCAACCTGTTCAGCTCGGGGATGGGCAACCATATTCCAATCGCGCTGGGACTGGCCAAGGTGTTGCCGCACCGGCAGGTCGTTCTGCTGGACACGGACGGCAGCGTGCTCATGCTGCTCTCGGCCCTGACCACGCTGGGCGCCTATCCCGCGCCCAACTTGAAAATTTTCGTCTTCGATAACGAGGCGTACGAGGCCACGGGCGGCCAGCCCACCGACACGTCCAGGACCACCGATATCGCGGCCGTGGCCGCGGCGGCCGGCGTGCGCGGCGCGGCGACCGTGCGGGACATGGCCGCGTTCGAGGCGGCGGCCGGCGCGGCTCTGGCCGAGGACGGGATGGCGTTTATCGTCGTGAAGGTCGAGCTGGCGAAAGGTCCGTCGCCGCGCGCGCGGCTCAGCCACAAGGAAGGGCTGTCGCGTTTCGTGCGCTACGTCGAGGCGACGGAGAAAAAGACGATTCTGCACACCGAGCATACGTGATGCCGCGGATTCGACGGATTGTAAAAGAGGGCGGGGAGATATATTGAGCCAGGGATCGGGGGTCGTCTCGAGGCCCGCGAGCCGAATCCCAGGAGGCGAAAATGCGACGTTTTTTCCTTGGAGCTGTTCTCATAATATCGCTCGGTTCGGTCGCCCCTCACGCTCACGGCGCGCCGCTGCGCGTCGGCAGCGCGGGATTGAGCGGCGAATTGCTGCCGCTTTGGATCGCGCAGGACCGGGGCCTGTTCAAGAAGCACGGACTGGATACCGAAGTGATCACGATTCAGGGCGGCCCGTTGACCGTACAGGCGCTCCTCAGCGGCTCGGTCCAGTTTCATGCGGGAGGAACGAGCTCCCCGATGGAGGCGAGAATGGCGGGAGCCAATACGCGCTCGGTCGCCGTCTTTATAGACTCTTTGCCCTACACGCTCGTGGCGTCGGCCGCGATCAAGACCCCCGCCCAGCTCAAGGGGGCGCGTTTCGCCGTCAGCCGACTCGGCTCCGTTTCCGACCTGTCCTTGAGAATCGCTTTGAGAAACATGGGAATCAATCCCGAAAAAGAGGCGACGATTCTGGGCATCGGCGATCAAACATCGCGTTTCACGGCGCTCAGGTCCGGCACCGTCGATGCGACAGTGATCTCGCCGCCTCTGACGGTGACCGCGCGCAAGCTCGGCTTCAATACGATCGCGAGCTTTCAGGACGCCGGCATCGTGTGGGCTTACAATTCCATCGACGTCACGCAGGAGTTTTCCGCCTCCAACCCGGCGGCGGTCTCAGGCTTTCTCAAGGGATTCGTGGAAGCGATCGCCTACATCCACAAGAACAAGGAGCCGAGCCTGGAAACTCTGGCGCGCTGGATGCGGTTGAACGACCGGGAAGCCCTCGATGAGACCTACACCTACCTGCTCAAGATTTTGCCCAAGAAGCCCTACGCGAGCGATAAAGGCATCCAGGCGAACCTGGACGCAATCGCCGTCCGCACCCCCGCAGCGAAGAAGTTCAAGCCGCAGGACTTTTACGACATGAGCTATCTCAAAGAGCTCGACGCGAGCGGGTTTCTCAATAAGGTGTTCGAGTAAGCCGGCGCGCCGGACCTCGCGCGCCCCCGCAAAAATAAACGATTTATTTAAAGGAGCCGAATCATGAGCATCGCCAAGTTCGAAGACCATTGCTGGAAAGACATCGTGACCCCGGAGATTCTGGAAACCTACACGCCCTACCATCGCGAGACGTATGTCGGCCAGCGGCCGGCCCTGTTGGCCATCGATCTCTACAACATCGTCTATGAAGGCGGGCTGAAAGAGCCCCATGAGCTGGTCAAAACCCACAAGGCCTCCTGCGGCGTCTACGCCCATAACGCCATCAAACCGACCCAGGAGCTGTTCGCGCTGGCGCGCTCGCTCAAGATTCCGATTTTCTATACCACGACGGAAACGCGCAAAGAGGTCAATCCGG
>DASWFA010000761.1:0-11218 GCA_036394475.1 Binatia bacterium | reverse complement strand
GGGCTCGAGATAGTCCGAGCGGATTCTCCCCTCGATGACGATGTCGGCGTCGGCCGGCACGTCGAGATCGATGGTCTTGCACCGGACGACCTCGAGCGGCGCGCCCCCGAGAGCGCCGGCGAGCGCGACCTCGTCGACGCCGAAGGCCACCGGCTGCACCGCCGCATAGGTGATCGACGGCGGGCCGCCGAGGACGATGGCGGCGTCGAGCGGCACGCCTTTTTTGTTGCACTGCTCCCAGTGGATCGCGCTGTGCTTCAAGCTCCCCCACATGATGCTGGTCTTGAGCGGCCCCTTGATCTGGCCGCGGTAGACGCCCATGTTCCGCACACCGGTCTCCTGATCTTTGGTGATCCAGCAGCCGGCGGTCAGATAGGGCGCGTTGTCGAAGCCGGGCGTGGAGATCGGGATCGGGAGTTTGTAGAGCCCGCCGGCGCGGACGAGATCCTCGCCTTGATACACGACCTCCTGGACCGCGCCCTTCTCGACCAGCACCGGCTCCAGCGGCCGGTCGAGCGCGCGCGACCAGACGGCTTCGACTTCATCCTCTTTACATTTGAGGCCGAGGGCGTAGATTTTCTGCGTCGCCGCGAGGCCGCCGATGAGGACGGGGATGTCGTATTTTTTCCCCTTGGAGTCGTAGATGTTTTCGAAGAGAAAGGCGCGGCGGTCTTCCTCGCCGAGGCCGCGGAACTGCCAGCGCACCAGCGGGTGCATCTCGGTGTCCTTGTTGATCGCCCGCGTCACGCGGTAGAGCAGCCCCTCGCGCTCGAGCGCCGCGATGTATTCCTGCAGATTTCTATAATAAGCCATCAAACCCCCGGATTTCAGCGCTTCGATTTCGGATAGAGATTGCGGAAGAGCCCCTCCTGCTCCAGCTCGCGGACCAGGCTGTTGTCGATGAAGTCCGCCGGCTTGGCGCCGGCGGCGTCTTTCCCCATGGTCGCGAGGACTTCCTCGAGGCCGGAGGCGTTGACGTAGGGAACCCTTTCCAGATGCTTCGAGCCGTAGATGCTATAGACCTCCTGCAGGATCTCCGGGTCTTCGATGCGGGCGTATTTCGCGAGAATTTTGAGCGCGGCGGCCTTGTCGCTCCGCACCTGCTGGATGCCTTCGACGTAGGCGCGCAGCGCCCTCAAGACCACGCCCCGATGGCTCTTGATGTACGAGCGCGTGGTGCTGAGCGGCGAGTTCACGAAGACGAGGCCGAGATCGGAGACGTCGACCAATTCCTTGAGACCGAGCTTCAGCCCCTGGAGGTTCGACGGCGGCGAGATGACCCCCGCGTCGACGATGCCGGTTTGCACTGCGGTCAAGAGCTGGGGCATGCCGCCCGTCTGAAACACCTTGACGTCCTTGCCGCGCTGGAAGTTCCACTTTTTGAGCAGCAGGCTCACCACATAATCGGTGCCGCCGCCGAGGCGCGTGACGCCGAGCGTCTTGCCGCGCAGGTCTTCCGGGCCTTTGATATCGGGCCGCGTCATGACCGAATAGACCAGCGTGTTGACCGTATTGGCGATCATCACGAGGTCAGCGCCCTTGAGCGACGCCTGCACGATGCCGGGCGCGGAGGCGCGGGCGAGCTGCACTTCGCCGCCGAGCATCGCCTGGACCACGACGGAGCCGCCGCCGATGTAGAGAAAATCGACGTCGAGGCCCTGGCGCTTGAACAGCCCCCGGTCCTCGGCCGCCCACAACGGGAGCTGCACGCCGCTGATCGCGCTGTAGGCGATGCGGATGCGCTCGGCCGGGGCCGGGCGCGCGGCGCCCAGCGCCAGGACCAGCGCCGCAAAAAAAATCGAAACGCTTTTCACGACATTCTATTTTTTAAATAACTCGTAACTCTAGCATGAACTCTGCTCAATGATCAACGCTTGGGGAAGGGAAGGATGTGGCCGTAGTCCTGGACGACTTTGTCGAACAGCTCCCGGCCCGTCCGCGACACCCGGGGAAACTTGTCGCGCCAGCTGAAAGGGCGGACGGCGTAAAAGATCGCCCGGCTGTTCGAGTGGTCGCGGGCCTTGCGCTTCTCCGGCGGCATGCGCGGGTCGAGCGGCGTCGACCAGCAGCCGTCGATCGTCTCGATGTCGGTCGCCGGATCGACGCGCGTCATCATCGCCCAGAGCACCTCTTTGAGATTGGTCGGATCGATGTCTTCGTCGACCACGACGACGTAGCGGCCGTGGCGCGCCGCCGCGGAGCAGGCGATCACGGCGTGCGCCGCCTGCCGGGCGTGGCCGGCGTAGCGCTGCCGGATGGAGACCGCGTAGAGATAGTTCGAGTGGCCGTAGACACCGACCACGTCCTGGATGCCCGCGCTTTCGAGCTGGTCCCACAAAAGACCCGCCCGGAGGTTCAGGTCGAAGCGGACGGCGCCCGGCCACAACGGCGCCTGGTCGTCGAGGATCGGGTTGTTGCGGTGGTAGATCGCCTTGACCTTGACGACCGGCTGCGGCTCGCCGGGGCCGATCGTCCCGCCGGAGTAGTAGCCGGTCCACTCGCCGAACGGCCCTTCGTCGCGCGATTCTTCGCCGGGCGGCGGCACAAAGCCCTCGATGGCGATCTCGGCGTGCGCCGGGATCGGCAGCCCGGTGACCGGGCCCTTGAAAACCTCCAGCGGCTTTCCCCTGAGGCCGCCGAGGACGTCCAATTCGGAGGTCTGCCAGGGGAACTTGGTCATCGACGCCATGAAGGTGAGCGGGTCCTGGCCGAAAGTGGCGACGATCGGGCAGCTCTGCCCCTTTTCCCAGTACTTGGCGCAGATCTGCCGGCCCTGCTGGCCGGGGCTGATCCAAAGGCCCAGAAGATCGGGCTCGTGCACCTGCATCCGGTAGGTGCCCATATTGACGTAGCCGCTGTCCGGATCGGCGTTGATGATGACGTCGCCGGTGCCGATGTAGCGGCCGCCGTCGGTCTCGTGGCTGCGGAGCACGGGAAACTTGAGGAGGTTGACCTGCGCGCCGACCATGACGTTCTCGGCCACCGGGGCGTGGTTGATCTCTTTCGGCGGAATCGGCTTGGCCGAGCGGATCTTCTTGGACGCGAGCCGGACCAGCTCGAGCTTGCTCTTGCCGGTCGGCAGTCCGAGCGCCAGCGCGACGCGCCGGTAGTCGGCGTACTGGAGACTCACGATGCGGTAGCCGGTCGGATAGCCCTTGATGTCGTCGAAGATGAGCATCGGCGGCTGCGGGATCATCTCCGCCGTCGCCTCGACCAGCGCGCCGATCTCGAGGTTCCAGTCGGCGCCCTTGATCTCGCGCCAGTCGCTCATCTGCTTCGCCGCTTCGATATACTGGCGAACGTCGTCGAATACTTCCGCTTCCATAAATCCCTCCCGAAAGCCCCGCGCTTCAGAGCGCCAGCCGGCCCCCCATGTACTTGAGCACGTTGCCGCCGAGTATTTTCTGCTTGGTCTCGGCGGAGATGTTGCCGAGCGCCTTGACCCTGGCCGCCGTATCGAGGTGGCCGTCGTCGTGCGGATAGTCCGAGCCGAAAAACAGGCGGTCGGCGCCGAGCTCCTCGATCACGCGCTCGAGCCGCTTGCCGCCGTCCTCCAGCAGCAGGTCGTCGACCACGAAGTAGAAGCGGTCGAAATATTTATCGACCGGCCCGGTCAGCATGTCCTGGAGATAGCCGATCTGCTCCACGTTTTCGTCGATCCGGTGCTTTAAATTGACGGCGAATTCCGCCCCCGCCTCCAGAAAGGCGAAGTTGAGCTCGGGAAAGGAATCGAGCAGGCCGCCGAAGATCAGGTTGACGATATTCGTGCAGTACTCGAACGGCTGGGAAACGATGCGCCGGCCGGCGGTGCCGTCCGAGCCCAGGATCGAGAGCCGCTCCTTGCCGACCCACGGCCCGGCGAAGCTCCCGATGTGGATGATGACGCCGCGGACGCCGAGCTCCTGCGCCTTCTCGTAAAGGTTCCACCAGTGCGGGTCCGCCAGATCGATGCCGTTCCAGTTGGTCGGCATCAGGAAGGTGAGCATCCCCAAATCCTTGACGCACCGCTCCAGCTCCTTCATCGCCTCCCGGGTGTCCTGGAGCGGCAGCTGGGGCGCGCCGGTGAAGATTTTGGGATACGGCTTCATGAACTTGTCGGAGATGAAATTGTTCGACGCGCGGATGAAGGCGGCGCCCGCCTTGGGCTCGATGTAGCTGAACATCCCGACCGTGCCGGCGGAGACGAACTGAAAATCGATGCCGGCCTCCTGCACCTGCCGGAGCCGGACCTCGCCATCGTACTCGGCCGCGTGCCAGGCCGCCTTGCCGTTCTTGTCGGCGATCGCCCGCTCTCCGGCCGTGAGCACGCTGACGATCTTGTTGTCGAAGATGCGCCGCACGTTGCCCCGGGAGTCGGTGAACGAGCGCGGCCGCAGGTGCTCGTACTCCGGATCGATGACGTAGTCCTCCCGCCGCGGGCGGGAGTGGGAATCCAAATCGATAACCATCATGTCGTCGTGCCTCCTTGAAGTTCACCGCTCGGTTGCGATTAAAGAGACTTTTTTACCGCGGAATCGCGCCGCCGTCCAATACAGTTTTTATATCGCGTTATTAAAATCTTTAATACTTGGCGCGGAACGCTTATAATGGCGCTTATGGACACCTACCGCCTGCAGGTCTTTCTGGAGTGCGCGCGGCTCAAAAATTTCTCGCGCGCCGCCGAGGTCCTCCATATCAGCCAGCCCTCCATCTCGCTGCACATCCGCGACCTCGAGGAATGGTGCGGCACGGACCTCTTCGAGCGGCGCGGCCGGCGCGTCGAGCTGACCGAGGCCGGCGCGCGCCTGAAGGAGCACGCCCAGCGCGTGCTCACGAGTCTAGACACCGCGCGCCAGGATGTCCAGGAAGTCCTGGGGCTGGGACGGGGCCGGCTGGCCGTGGGCGGCTCGGGCCTGCCCGGCACCTATATGCTCCCCAAGGTGCTGAGCATGTTCAAGGCCCGCTATCCGAAGCTGGAGATGTACATGAAGTTCGGCGTCTCCGCGCAGGTCGAGCAGCTGCTTCAGGAAGACAGCGTCGAGCTCGCGATGTTCAGCCGCGAGCCGAAGCTGAAGGGGCTCGTCGCCGAGCCCTACGGCGCCTCGGGCATGGTGATCGCCGCGCCCGCCGGCCATCCGCTGGCGCAGAAGCGCAAGGTGACGCTGAAAGAGGTGGCGAGCGAGCCTTTCGTGCTGCGCGAGCCGGAGTCCGCCGGCGGGGAGATCGTGCGCAAGTACTTTTCCGAGCACGGGCTCGCGATCAACGTCGCCATGGAGCTCTCCAGCCACGAGGCGATCAAGGTGGCCGTGGCCGAGGGACTCGGGGTCTCGGCGATCGCGCGCCGCTGGCTGTTGAACGAGCAGGCGCTGAAGCAAATCGCGATTCTGAAAGTGCCCGAATTCAAGCTCCAGATCCACCACCGGATCGTCCGGCGCGAGGGCCGGCTGCTCTCGCGGGCGGCGAAAACCTTTTTGCAGTTTCTCCGCGATCAAAAGCCGGCGATGAGCCGGCTCCTGGAATAGGCCCGGCCCCCGAAGGGGAAGCGCTCTTTGCTTCGGCCGCGGCAAATTTGCTATGGTCCTTTTCAAATGAAACGCGGAATCTGGAAAGGACCCGACTTATGCGGCGGCTTTTGACGATCGCCTGCGGCGATTACGACCGGACCCATGCCTTGATCGACCGCACGGTCGAGCCCGAAGGCTTGGAATTGAACTGGCTCGCGCTGCCCCACAACGAGATCTGGCGGCGGATGCTGAACGACTACGATTTCGACGCCTCGGAGATCGCGCTCTCCTCGTACCTGATCGGAAAGACGATCGGCAAGCGCCTGACCGCCATCCCGGTTTTCCCCGCCCGGGCGTTCCGCCACTCGTATATTTTCATCAACACGGACAGCGGCATCCGCGAGCCGCGCGACCTGATGGGCAAACGGGTCGGCGTGTCCGAGTTCCAGCAGACCGCGACGGTCTGGGTGCGCGGGATTCTCCAGCACGAGTACGGCGTGGCGCTGGAGAAAATCGACTGGGTGACCTGGGCGCGGCGGAGCCGGATGGAGATCGAGCTGCCGAAGAAGTATTCGATCCGGGCCGCCGACTCGGACAAGACTCCCGACCGTTTATTGATCGACGGCGAGATCGACGCCTTGGTGAGCCCCAACGTCTTCCCTTCCCTGCTCGGCCGGCCGAAGATCCGCCGCCTGTTCGAGAACTATAAGGAAGTCGAAAGCGGCTTCTTCCGGAAAACCGGCATCTTTCCGATCATGCACACCGTGGCGCTCAGGGAAGAGCTGTGGCGCGAATGCCCGTGGATCGCCGTCAGCCTGTATAAGGCGTTTCAGCGGGCGAAAGAGATCGCCTACGCCAGGCTGAACGACGTGTCCGCTTATAAATTGAGCCTGGCATGGTTCAGGGAGCCGGTGGAAGAACAGAGCCGGGTGTTGGGCGCCGATCCGTGGGTCAACGGCGTGGCCGCGAACCGGCGCGTGGTGGAAACCTTGATGACCTACCTGTACGAGCAGGGGCTGGTGGAGCGGAAGCTCGCCGTGGAAGAGATCTTCGCCCCCAACACGCTGGGCCTGGAATGACGGGGCGAAAGGAGGCGTCATGAAACGGACGAAGAGCGGACTTGGCGGATTTGGCGGACTTGGATGGTTGGGCCTGATCGTCCTCGCCGTTTTTATTTTTCCGGCGGCGGCCCGCGCCCAGACCGCGCCGGTCGAGACGGTGAAGATCACCTACGCCAGCCGGACGATCGAGTCCATTCTCCTCTTCATCGCCCAGGACAAAGGTTTTTTCAAGGAAGAGGGGCTCGAGGTCCAGCCGATCCTGACGCGCGGCACGACGGCGATCGCGGCGGCGCTCACCGGCGACGTGGAAGGCATCCACATCATGGGGAGCGCCATCCGCGCGATCCAGCGCGGGCTGCCCCTGAAGGTCGTCTCGGTGAATTTGAAGCGGCCGCTCTTCTGGCTCGTGACCCGGCCCGAGCTCAAGAGCTTCGACGACCTCAAAAAGAAGACCATGGGCGTGGTCACCTTCGGCGGCACGCAGCAGCTGGCGGGCTACTATATGCTCCGGAGAGGCGGCCTCGATCCGGAAAAAGAGATCACCACCACCGTCGTCGGCGACATCCCGACGCAGCTCCAGGCGCTGATGGCCGGGTCGATTCAAGTCGGCGTTTTCTCTCCCCCCACGGTCATCGTGGCGCGGGATAAATACAAGATGCATCTCCTGGCGACCACGAGCGACCAGTACTACGCGCTGCAGGCGGGGCTCACGGCGTCGGAAAAAGTATTGAAGGAGAAGCGCCCGCTGGTCCGGCGCACGCTCCGCGCGATGGCGAAGGCGAACCGTTTTTTCCTCGACAACGAAAAGGGCGCGGCGGAAATCATCGCCAAGACTTTTCAAGTCGATCTGCCGACCGCCACCGGCACGTACCGGCTGACGCGGCCGACCTTCAGCCGCGACGGCACCGCGACGGAAAACGAGATGGAGGAGCATCTCAAAGTCGACGCCCAGGTCCTGGGGTTGAAAGAGCCGTGGGCGCCGGCGAAGGTTTTCGATTTCGCGCTGCAAAGGGAAGTCAACAAAGAGCTGGGCGTGCATTAGACGCGCGCCCGGCCGGTAATTTATGGGTGAAAAAATCGTCGTGACGGGCGGCAGCGGCAATCTGGGCCGCGAGGTGATCCGCGACCTTCTGGCGCACGGCCGGGAAGTCCTGAGCCTCGACCGCGCCGCGCCGCCGTCGGAGATCTGCCCGTCGCGCATCGTCGATCTGACCGACGCCGGAGCCGTCCGGCGCGCGCTCGAAGGCGCCGCCGGCGTGGTGCATCTCGGCGCCTATCAGGCGCCGGGCATCGCGCCCGATCCTGAGACGTTCGCCAACAACACCAGCGCCTCCTACAATATACTGCACGCGGCGGCCGAGGTCGGCATCGGCCGCGTGGTCCTGGCGTCGAGCACGGCGGCCTTCGGCTTTCTCTACGCGCCGAAGCCCTTTCCGCCGGATTATCTGCCGCTCGATGAAAAACATCCGTGCCGGCCGCAGGACCCCTACGGCCTGTCCAAGGTCGTCGCCGAGACCGCCGCCGACTCCTTCGCCCGGCTCCACGGCATGGCGATCCGGAGCCTGCGCTTTCCCGGGGTCAATTTCGCGCCGGACTTTCGCGGCTTCGCCGAGCGCTTCGGCGACGCCGGCGCGAAGCTCGCCCGCTTCTGGAGCTACATCGATGCGCGCGACGCCGCGGCCGCCTGCCGGTTGGCGCTGGAGGCCGGACCGCGCGGGCACGAGATACTCGTCGTCGCCGCGCCGACGAGCACGGTGCGGGATGCGACTGACGACCTCATCGCCCGCTATTTCCCCGGGGTTAAAAAAGCGCGCCCGGAGCTCCGGGGGAACTGGAGCGGCGTCGATTCCTCCCGGGCCCGGGAAGTGCTCGGGTTCGAAGCCCGCCACGTCTGGGAAAAATATTTGCAGTGAGCCGGAGAGGCCGATAGACTGGACGGGGCGCGCCTTCTCGATCAAGTAAAATTAACGCAGACGCTAAATAGTTTGAAATTGACATGATCTTCGCCGCCCCCTATTCTTCTCCAGTACGTCGATGAAGCGAAAAAACGGCAAAATCACCCTCGCCGACCTGGCGCGCGTCGGCCCGGGCACGCCCGCGGGCGAGTGGTTCCGCAGGTACTGGCTCGCCGTCGGCACGGCCGCCGAGCTCTGCGACATCCCGCTCGGCGTGAAAGTCCTGGGCGAAGAGCTGGTGCTGTTTCGCGACCTCGAGGGCCGGATCGGGCTGGTCGGCTCGAGCTGCCCGCACCGCGGCACGGCGCTGGAGTACGGCGACATCGAGAAGCGCGGCATCCGCTGCCCCTACCACGGCTGGCTGTTCGACGTCTCCGGCCAATGCCTGGAGCAGCCGGCGGAGGCGAAAGACAGCGTGTTCCACCGCAAGGTGAAACACTTATCTTATCCCGTGCAGGAACAGGGCGGGCTCCTCTTCGCCTATCTCGGGCCGGACCGGGACGCGCCTCCGCCGCTGCCGAAATATCTTCCCCTGGTGGACCAAAAAGGGAAGCGATCGCTCGAAAGCACGCGCTACTACGACTACAACTGGTTCAACTTCATCGAGAACGGCGCCGACCCGGTGCACTTCTCGATTTTGCACCGGAGCGATCCGGGCGACGGGACTTGGCGGAGCTGGTTCTTCGATTTCAAGAACATCCCGCCCTTCGACGCCGTCGAGACGTCCTACGGCATGAAGGTCGTCTCGCGGAAGCCCGGGCCGACGCCCGACACCGAGTACGTCGACGAGAAGAGCTTCGCCCTGCCGAGCATTTTACAGATCGGCGACACCGAGTTCACCCATTTCAAGCGCGACCAGGCGGCGCTCGCGGCCGGCTCGCACAACCGCCATTTCATGTTCCTGACGCCGAACGACGACGACCATTTCATGCTCTTTACCGTCAATTATTACACCGGCCCGGACCCGGACTTTTTTAAAAAGCTCGCGCCGTCGCGCGAGCTACATGCCCGGGAAGAAAAAAAGCCCTACGACACCCGGCGCTTCGCGCCGTTTCGCGGCAGCGTCCGGCGGGAAGACATCGCCTGCCAGGGGTCGCAGGGGCTCGTCGGCGCGCGGCGCGAGCAGCTCGCGACCTCCGACAAGGGCGTCATCCTGCTGCGCAAGCTGATCCTCGACGGCGTCCGCGCTGTCGCCGAAGGCCGGCGGCCCAAAGGGGTCTTGGCCGGCAGGGACGAGGGGGCAGTGATTGAAATAGACTCCTTTACCGGCATACGCGCCCGGGGGCTTTCGTGAATACGCGGCGATTGTTCGCGGCGATTGTTCTGGCGGTATTTTTCCGGAGCGCTTCCGCGTCCGCCGCTTCGATCCATGTCGCCTACAGCGCGATCAGCGGCGCGATGGCGGCGCTCTGGGTCGCCGAGGACGGCGACTATTTCCGCCGCGAGGGGCTGGAGACCCAGCTGCTTTATATCGGCGGCGGCTCGCTTTTGATCCAATCGATGCTCGGCGGCGACGTGCAGTTCGCCTACGGCCCGTCGGTCCCGGTGGTCAACGCCTCGCTCCGCGGCGCCGACCTGGTTTTGATCGCCAACACCGGCAACTCGATGGTCTTTTCCATCATGTCGCGTCCGGAAATTAAAAACCCGCCCGACCTGAAGGGAAAAAAGATCGGCGTGACGCGCCTCGGCGGCTCGACCGACCTGGCGCTCGATTTCGCACTGGAAAGATGGGGCTTGCAGCGCGGGCGCGACGTCACGGTGCTCCAGACCGGCGGCATGCCCGAAAGCCTGGCGGGCGTCAGCTCCGGCGCGCTCGAGGCCTCGGTCTTGTCGCCGCCCAGCAACTTCCGCGCGAAAAAATCCGGCCTCAACGAGCTCGCCGACGTGGGGCAGATGGGCATCGTTTTTCCCAACACGCCGCTCTCGACGCGCCGCGCCTATATCCGGACCAACCGGGAGACGGTGATCAAATTTCTCCGCGGCTTCGCCCAGGGGCTCGGCCGTCTGAGGAGCGACCGCGAGTTCAGCCTGAAGGTGCTCTCCCGCTACACCCGCGTCGCCGACCCGGAAGTGCTGGGCGAGCTGTACCAGGTTTACGGCGTGCGCCACACCGGCGACCCGGTCTCCTACGTCCGCCCGGATGGAGTCGAGCGGATCCTCAAGACCATCGAGGGGCGCGAGGCGCGCGAAGCGAAGCCCGGCGATTTTATCGACAACACGCTGCTTAAAGAAATCGAGCAGAGCGGCTTTTTCCGCAAGCGCTAGCATCTACCGATGAAAGCGATCGTCACCGGGGCCGCCGGCCGGCTCGGCCAATGCACCGTGCGGGAGCTCCTCGAGCACGGCTTCGACGTGGTCGCGCTCGACACCGCGCGGCCGGCGGCGGACCTCTGCCCGTTCGTCGCCGCCGACCTCGCCGATTTCAACGGCGCGGAAAAGCTCGGCGAGATTTTTTCCGGCTCCGGCGTAGTCGGCATCGTCCATCTGGCGCGCAAGCGCTTTCCCTACACCGAGAGCGGCTTCGACGCCGCGAGCGGCGCGTGGAAGACCCCGGACGTTTTCGGCGACGCGCGGCGCTTCAACCACAACGCGGCGATCACCCACAACGTCCTCTCGGCGGCGGTCGCCGCCGGCGTGAAGACGATCGTCTCCGGCTCGAGCCTGGCGGTCTACGGCCTGTTTTATTCGTCGAACGGAGCGGCGCCCGACTACCTGCCGG
>DASWFA010000760.1:0-7697 GCA_036394475.1 Binatia bacterium | reverse complement strand
CCTTTTGGTAAATGACCGTCTCGGGAAAGGCCCGCGCGGCGAAATCCCGGTACGCCTCGCGCGAATACTCGGCCGCTCCGGTGAGCAAAAATCCGCCCGCCGCCAGACAGTCGTGAAACCGCCGCAGCACTTTTTTCACCGTATGGGGGCGGAAGTAGATCGTGACGTTGCGGCAGAAAATGATATCCAGATCGTCGGTGCCGTTGGCCGGCGCGGGGTAGCCTTCGCTCTCGAGGTTGAGCGGGCTAAATTGCACCAGCGCGCGGGCGCGCTCGTCGATGCGGTAGCAGTCGTCCGGGAGCGCCTGCCAGTACTTGCGCTTGAGCTCGGGGGCCACCCCCCGGAAGGACCACGAGCGGTAGACTCCCTGCCCGGCCCGCCCCAGGGCGTCCAGGTCGATGTCGGTGGCGATGATCCGGACCTGCCACGACAGGAGCTCGGGAAAATGCTCCAGCAAAAAGATCGCCACGGAGTAGGGCTCTTCGCCCGTGGAGCAGCCGGCGCTCCAGATCCGGAGCGTTTTTTCCCCGGCGAGCTTCTTGCGCTCGATGATCTCGGGCAGCAGGTAGTTCTTCAGCGTTTCGAAATGGGCCGGGATGCGGAAAAAGTAGGTCTCGTTGGTGGCGATCGCCGCGACCACCCGATCGAGATAGCGCCGGCCGTCGGCGTCGCCCAGGTCGATCGCCCGGAGAATCTCCCCGGCGCCGCGGCGATGGATCGAGCAGAGCTCGGCGAAGGGCTCTTCCAGGCGGCCCGCCTTTTCGTCGGCGATATAAAGCCCGGTCTTTTTTTCCAGCAAATCTCTGAGCAGGAGGAGGTCGGTTTGGCTCGACGGCGGAGGTGAAAGAGGCATGGTTTTGCCCGCAAAGGGTAAGCTTTTGCGGCTTTTAAATCAAGCCAATTTTGCCGCCCCGCCGGGCGGCGGGCCGCCGGACTGAAGTGCTTTATCCCCGTGAATGTGCTATTCAGAAAACGTTCATGGTCGATATCGCCGCCAATTGCCGCCGGGTGTTGGACCGCATCGGCGCGGCGGCGGCCCGCTCCGGCAGAGACCCGACGGAAATCAAATTGCTGGCCGCCTCCAAGTCCCAGGGCGTGGAGAAGATCCGGGCGGCGCTCGCCGCGGGAGTCCGGCTCTTCGGCGAGAATTACGTCCAGGAGGCCGAGGCGAAGAAATCGGCCCTCGGCGCGCCGGCGGAGTGGCATATGATCGGTCATCTCCAGAAGAACAAGGCGAAGACGGCGCTGGGGCTGTTCGAGGTGATTCAATCGCTGGACAGCGTGGAGCTGGCGCGGGCGCTCGACAAAGCGGCCCAAGCCGCGGGCCGGGCGGCGCGCGCCCTGGTCGAGGTCAACCTGGCCGGGGAGGCGAGCAAGAGCGGGGTTTCGCCCGACCGCGTCGCGCCCATGCTGGAGGAGATCGGCCGCCTGCCGCATATTAGTATCGAGGGGCTGATGGCGGTGCCGCCCGCGGCGGACGATCCGGAAAAAGCGCGGCCGTACTTTCGCGCGCTCCGCGCGCTCAAAGAAAAGCTCGCATCTTTAGCGGCGCCGAACGTCGCCCTGCGGGAGCTTTCGATGGGGATGAGCGACGATTATCCGGTGGCGGTCGAGGAAGGGGCGACGATGGTCCGGATCGGCACGGCGATCTTCGGGCCGAGGGGGTAGGACGGCGCCATGTTTATTCTAGCCAATTTTTTGATCGCCGTCGCGCAGGTGCTCTACTACCTGCTCGAAGCCTACAAGTGGATCGTGATCGCCCGCGCGGTGATCTCGTGGGTGGGTCCCGACCCGTACAATCCGATCGTGCGCTTTCTCTACGGCGCCACCGAGCCGGTGCTCTACCGCATCCGGCGCGCGCTGCCGCTCTACGCCGGCGGCATCGACTTTTCGCCCATTATCGTCTTCGTGGCGATCCTCTTCCTGCAATATTTCGTCGTGCAATCGCTCATCGACCTGGCCAATACGCTTCGCTACGCGACGAGTTGAATTTATGAAACTACTATTCGTTCAAGACCTGCGCGACAGCCAGCCCGTGGACACGATTTTCATGTGTTCCTCCAAGAACCAGGGCGTGACCAAGAGCGGCAGCGGTTATCTGATCCTGAAGCTCCTCGACCGCAGCGGCGAGATCGAGGGGCGCGTGTGGGACCGCGCGCAGGACCTGGCCAAGGGATTCGACAAAAACGACTACGTGCGCGTGCGCGGCCAGGCGACGCTCTATCAGGGCAAGCTCCAGATCCGCGTGCACGACGTCGTCCGGGTCGAGGAGAGCGAGGTGGCGGCGGAGGACTTTCTGCCGAAAAGCCCCTACGATCCCGAGCTCATGGCCGAAGAGCTGATGGCGCTGCTCCGCGGCATCAAAAACCCGCATCTCCTCGCGCTGGTCGAGGCGTTCTTCGCCGACCGGGAGTTCATGGACCTGTTCAAGCGCGCCCCGGCGGGGAAGACGATCCACCACTCGTATTTGAGCGGCCTGCTCGAGCATACGCTCTCGCTCACCAAGCTGATTCTCAAGGTGGTGGAAAACTACCGCGGCGTCGACGTCGACCTGCTGCTCACCGGCGGCTTCCTGCACGACATGGGAAAGATCTACGAGTTCTCGTTCGACCGCTCGGTGGAGTACACCGACAAGGGGCAGCTGCTCGGCCACCTCGTGATGGAAGTGGAAAAAGTGAGCGAGAAGATCCGCGCGATCCCCGATTTTCCCGAGGGGCTGGCGACGCTGGTCAAGCACCTGCTGGTCAGCCACCACGGCGAGTATGCGTTCGGCTCGCCCAAGCTGCCCCAGACCGTCGAGGCGCTGATCCTCCACTACCTCGACGACCTCGACGGCAAGATCCAGAGCGTCCAGACCTTGATGGCGAAGGAGAGCGGCGCGCGCTGGACCTCTTTTCACCGCGCCTACGGCCGGAGCTTTTTCCGCGGCGACGGCCCGAAGGAAGATTGACGCGGAGTTTGAGCCTTAGAGGAATTTCCCGCCATGAAAATGTTCGTCGCCGGCCAGTGGGCCGACAAGCCGAAAAAGATCGAGGTGCGGAACCCGTTCGACGACTCGGTCATCGACACGGTGCCGAAAGGCGACGCGGGCGACGTCGAGCGCGCCCTCGCCTACGCCGAGAAGGGCGCCAAGGTCATGGCGAAGCTCACCGGCTACGAGCGCTGGAAAATTTTGCGCAAGGCCGCCGATCTCATGGCCGCGAAGAACGACGAGCTCGGGCGGATCATTTCGCGCGAAGAGGGGAAGATCATCGCCGAGGGGCGCGGCGAAGCCGCCCGCGCGGTGGAGACGATGATGGGCTCGGCCGAGGAGGCCAAGCGCATCCACGGCGAGACGGTGCCGCTCGACGCCGATCCCACGGGCGGGAAGAAGTTGGGCTTCACTCTCCGCATCCCGTGCGGCGTGGTGGCGGCGATCGCGCCGTTCAATTTTCCGCTGAACCTGGTGACCCATAAGGTCGGCCCGGCGCTCGCCGCGGGCAACACGGTCATCGTCAAGCCGGCCTCGGACACGCCGCTTTCGGCCTTGAAGCTGACGGAGATCTTGCTCGAAGCGGGACTGCCGCCGGAGGGGATCCAATGCATCGCCGGCCCCGGCGGCGAGATCGGCGATGCGCTGGTCGCCGACCGGCGCGTGCGCAAGGTGACGTTCACCGGCAGCCGGGAGATCGGCGACCGCATCTGCCGCACGGCGGGAATCAAGAAAGTGACCATGGAGCTCGGCTCCAACAGCCCGGTCATTGTCATGCCCGACGCCGATCTGGACAAGGTCGCGACGGTCCTCGCGATGACGGGGTACGGCAACGCCGGCCAGACCTGTATCTCCACGCAGCGGGTCCTGGCGTCCAAAAAGGTCTACGGCGACCTGCTGGGAGCGCTCAAGCCCAAAGTGGAGGCGCTTGTCACGGGCGATCAGCTCGACGAGAGATCGAAAGTCGGACCGATGGTGAAGGAGAGCGAGGCGGCGCGCGTCGACAGCTGGATCAACGAGGCGGTCGCGGGCGGCGCGCGGCTGGCGGCGGGCGGGGGCCGGCGCGGCGCGATCTATCTGCCCGCGGTGGTCGCCGACGTGCATCCCGATATGCGCATCTCGCGCGACGAGTTATTCGGCCCGGCGGTGGCGGTGACGCCGTTCGACGGGATCGACCAGGCGATCGCGCTCGCCAACGACAGCGTCTACGGGCTGGCCGCCGGCATCTTCACGGAGAACGTCGAGTGGGCGATGAAGTTCGCGCGCGAGGCCGAGGCGGGCAACCTCCACGTCAACTGGGGCTCGCAGTGGCGCGTCGATCTGATGCCCTACGGCGGCCTGAAAGACTCCGGCTTCGGCAAAGAGGGGCCGCGCTACGCGGTCGAAGAGATGACGGAATTGAAGATGGTCGTGTTCCATCTCAACAGCTAGTGACGCAAAAATAGCCGGATGCGACCTCGGCGCGAGCCCTTCCGGCCGGAGGGCGATAGGCCTGTGCTCGAGGCGGTTGTCGAGCGACTCGGGTGGAGCGACCTGAGCGAAGACTTCAAGCGGGCTGCCAGGCACCGGCGACGTCATTGCACCTGCACGTTCCATGCCCTCGGCCTACAGGACCCGCGCCTTCGGTTCGAATAATAATATCCCCAACGAAATAGAAATGAGACCATAAAATGAGATCCGACGGACGCAAGGAAAAACAACTGAGGCCGATCGTCATCACGCCGGGCTTCATCAAGCACGCCGACGGCTCGGTGCTGATCGAGGTCGGCGACACGCGGGTGATCTGCACCGCCAAGCTGGAGGACCGCGTGCCGCCGTTTCTCAGAAACAGCGGCAAGGGCTGGATCACCGCCGAGTACGGCATGCTGCCGTCGTCTTCGGGGACGCGCATCGCGCGCGAGTCGTCGCGCGGCAGGGTCGGCGGCCGGACGCACGAGATCCAGCGGCTCATCGGCCGGAGCCTCCGCGCCGTCGCCGATCTCACGGTCCTCGGCGAGAAGACCGTCTGGATCGATTGCGACGTGATCCAGGCCGACGGCGGCACGCGCACCGCCTCGATCACCGGCGCCTACGTCGCGCTCGTCCAGGCGGCGCGCGGCTGGCTCGCGCAGGGAACCATCAAGAAAACGCCGGTCGCCGACTCCGTGGCCGCGGTGAGCGTCGGCATCGTCGACGGCAAGGTGCTGCTCGATCTCAACTACGTCGAGGACAGCCGCGCCGAGGTGGACATGAACATCGTCATGACCGGGGCGGGAAAATTCATCGAAGTCCAGGGCACGGCGGAGCACGTGCCGTTCACCAAGAACAAGCTCGACCGGCTGACCGACATCGCGGCCCAGGGGATCAAAGACCTGATGAAGGCGCAGAAGGAGGTCTTGGGCCGGATAAATTAAACCCGCCATTTAAGTTTGCCGGCCTCCCGCCGATAGGAATAGAAAACACACCTGGAGGCCGGCGATGAGAAAGCGCGTACTACTGGTTGAAGACCACCCCGACACGAGCGATCTGATACAGCGCGAGCTCAATTTCGTGGGCTACGACGTCCTGATCGCCGAAGACGGCCTGCAGGCCGTCTCGTTCTCGTCCCACCTGCTCCCCGACGTCATCGTCATGGACTTGAACCTGCCGAAGCTGAACGGGATCGAGGCCACCATCCGCATCCGGAAAAACCCCAAGACCGCGGCCATACCGATTCTCGCCGCGACCGCCATGACGGGGTCCGCCATCCGCCAGAAGTGCCTGGACGCCGGCTGCAACGACTATCTCGCCAAGCCGTTTACTTACAGAGAGCTCGACGCGGCGCTCAAAAACCTCCTCGAGAAAGCCGAGAATGCTCCGGCGCCGGCCGAGACCGCTCCGGGCGGCGAGCCGGAGAGAAGCTAGACCCCGTCGACGCCTTGCCGGCCGCGCCGGTGCGTGATACGCACCAGTTGCATTGGACCTTTTAGTCGCCACCACCAACGCTGGGAAGCTCGTCGAGATCGCGGACGTTCTCAAAGACCTGTCCATCCAGATGCTTTCCCTGAACGATTTTAAAAACTCGCCGGCGGTGGTCGAGGACGGCGCGACCTACGAGGAGAACGCGCTCAAGAAGGCCCGGACGCTGGCTGAGTTTTCCGGCCGCGTGGCGCTGGCCGACGATTCGGGGCTCGAGGTGGACGCCCTCGGCGGGGCGCCGGGCGTCCACTCCGCGCGCTACGGCGGGGAGGGGGCGACCGACGCCCGGAACAACGACAAGCTGCTCCGGGCCCTGGCCGGCGTGGCGGAGGAAAAGCGCGGCGCGCGCTTCGTCTGCGTGCTCGCGCTCTACGCGCCCGCCGCCGCGGGCGGCGGGGAGTGGCTTTTTCGCGCCGAGTGCGCGGGGCGGATCGCGCCCGCGCCGCGGGGCGAAAACGGGTTCGGCTACGATCCGCTGTTTTTTTATCCGCCGGCCGGCCGCACCTTCGGCGAGCTCGACCGCGCGGCCAAGCGCCGGGTCAGCCACCGGGGACGGGCGCTCGAAAAATTCGCCGCGGCGCTCCCGGAACTCCCGCCATTTAAGCGAAATTCTTGACGCGATACGGGCGAGACCGGACTTCGGGGTTGATTTCACCCCTTGCCTGTGTAGAATGAACTGTTTTTGCTTGACGGGGCGTAGCGCAGCCTGGTAGCGCACCTGCCTTGGGCGCAGGGGGTCGGACGTTCAAATCGTCTCGCCCCGACCAATAAAATGGCGAGCAGTGAGAAGTGGGGAGTGAGAAGTCAGGGACTCGGATGGACGGACTGCTCCCGGTCACTCCTCACTGCTCGCTATTTAAGGCGCCAGTAGCTCAGTTGGATAGAGCAACGGCCTTCTAAGCCGTAGGTCAGGGGTTCGATTCCCTTCTGGCGCGCCAGCACGGAAGAGAAGTAAAGAGCCGTCCGAATCGAGCGAAGCGGGGTTGGCGCGGCGGGCCGCCCGCTCGGGAGGGGGAAGCGCTTTTATGGTGAGTGTAGCTCAATTAGGTTAGAGCACTGGACTGTGGCTCCAGGGGTTGAGGGTTCAAATCCCTTCACTCACCCCAATCCTTTTTGGGATATTATAATTTAGAGCACACCGAGATCGTGGGCCGCTAGCTCAGTTGGTAGAGCAGCTGACTCTTAATCAGCGGGTCCGGAGTTCGAGTCTCCGGCGGCCCACCACTTTTTTCAATAACTTGCGGGAGTTTCAGCATTCCCGTAAGCGCATCTGCTACCATTTTGCTACCATCCCGGGGCCAAGTAGGGTCATCTAGGCGGTCAACCGCCTGCCTGTTGCCCCCAGGAACAAGGTGGCCGTAGGTATCCACCGTAATCTGGATAGAATGGTGGCCTAACTGATCCCTCACGTAGGCCAGGCTTTCGCCGTTTTGAATGAGCAGTGAGGCGAAGGTGTGCCGTAGATCGTGTATTCTGATCCTTCTAAGCCCGGTCTGGGCCAGAGTCTTATAAAAGGCAGCATTACGGAGATCACGAATCAATCCGGCAGCGTGGCGCAGCGGTATGCTTACTCATCCTTTGGTGAAATTGAGTCGCAGTTGGATGCGAATTTCATTCAACCGTATGCATTCACCTCTCGTGAATTTGATACTGAGACTGGCCTGTATCATTACAGGCAGAGGCAGTATGATGGCACCACAGGTCGATTTGTACAGGTGGATCCGGCGGGCTTTACTGGCGGCATTAATCTGTATGTCGGTATGGCAAGCAATCCCGTGAATCGCCTGGA
>DASWFA010000759.1:0-2167 GCA_036394475.1 Binatia bacterium | reverse complement strand
AATCGCGCCTACCGCAAGCCCTCGCCGGCCTTCCGCGCTAAGGAAAAGTCGAACACGCGGTCGGGCGCAAAAACCTGCGCCGTCTTGACCCGCCGGACGGCGGCGGCGATCATCTCGCGCTGCAACTTCTCGTCGACCAACCCGGACGGGAGATAGCCCGCGGCGGCCGCGTCGTAGATCCGCCCGGCGAAGCGCTCGCGCTCTCTGCCGAGATCGAGATAGGGCCCCTTCATGAACTGGAGCGCGTAGCTCCTGTCGCTCTTGATCAGCCGCACCGCCCGGAGCGCCGCGCGGATCGTCTTCACCGCCAGCTCGGGCCGCTCGGAGAGCGCCGTCCGCGTCGTCGTGAGGCCGCCCTGGACCACGCGATAATAGTCCGCCCCCGCGGCGAGCTTGCGGTATCCCTCGTCCTGGGCGAGAAAGGTCGGCGGGATCTGGAGCATGGCGGCGTCGATGACGCCGGCCTTGAGCGAGGGATAGGTGAGGTCGCTCGCGTTGAGCGCCAGGAACGTCGCCTGGTCGAGCGGGACCTGATGGGCGGCGAGGATCTGGCGGATGATGATCTCCGAGAGGCCGCCGATGCCGCCGTAGCCGATCTTCCTGCCGCGGAGCTCGGGGATCGTCCGGATCGCCGGGTGGGCGATGAGATCGAACGACGGCTTGTCGCTCATCGCCAGCACGACGCGCACGTCGGCGCCGTTCACGATCGCGCTCACGGCGGTCCCCGTCGCGGTGCCGAAATCGATGCTGCCCGCGAGCAGCGCCTGGACCGAGAGGCTGGAGCGCACCAGGACGATCTCGGCCTCGAGCCCTTCGTCGCGGAAAAAGCCGCGCTCCCGCGCGACGTAATAGGGCATGTCGAGCGTGCTGCGCGAGACGACGCCGATGCGGACGGGCGCGAGCTTCGCCGTCCGCTCCGCGGGAGCGGCGTTTTCCGCCGCCGCGAGCAGCGACAGAAGCGCGCAGCATAGGGCTATCGCTTTCATATCGGCCAGCAATGCTCTATCGAAGGCCCGGCGGAGCGTCAACCGGGACCGCGCCGCGGGCTTTCCCTCCGGCGCGGGGATCGGATATAAACGGATGATGCGCGTCGTCCTCATCCAGCCGCCGGTCCAGGACTATTACGACACCGACGTCCGGCTCCAGCCGATCGGCCTCTGCTATATAAAAGCCGCGGTCAAAAAGCATCTGCCCGGCGTCGAAGTGGTCGTCAAGGACTACCACCGGGGCGGCGGCCGCAGGACCGTGCCGGCGCCGCGCGCGCTCGACTATCTGGCGGACTATTATTCGACCCCGGACGGCTCGCCGTTCTCGACCTTTCACCAGTACTATCATTTCGGCCGCCCGTTCGACGCGGTCGAGGCGGAGCTGGCGGCGATGAAGCCCGACGTGGTCGGCATCTCGTCGCTGTTCACGCCCTATTACCGCGAGGCGCTGGAAGTCGCCCGGCGCGCCCGGCGGGCGACGAAGGCGATCATCGTCCTGGGCGGCTCGCACGCCTCGGCGGCGCCGGAGTCGCTGCTCGCCGCGCCCGACGTGGACTATGTGATCCGCGGCGAGGGCGAGAAGGCGTTTGTCGATTTCCTGGATTTTTTACGGGGCGGAACGCCGATTGAAGACGTGCCCAATCTGGCCTACAAAAAAGCCGGGCGGCTCCACTTCAATCCGATCGGCGAGAACTTCGCGCCCGACGACCTGCCGCTTCCCGATCTCGACGACTTCGCGCCGTCGAGCTACACGCTGGCGGGAAAGCCGATGACGTTCATGATCACCTCGCGGAGCTGCCCGCACCGCTGCTCTTTCTGCTCGGTGCACGCGACCTTCGGGACCAAATACCGCCTGCGCTCGCTGGACAACGTGCTGGAGGAGATCGAGCTGCGCTACCGGCAGGGCTACCGGGCGATCGACTTCGAGGACGACAACCTGACCTATTATAAAAGCGCGTTCAAGGAGCTCTGCCGGCGGCTCGCCGCGCGCTATCCCAAAGGCGCGCTCCGGCTCGTCGCGATGAACGGGATCAGCTAT
The DNA here is from genome assembly GCA_036394475.1 of Binatia bacterium. Lineage (GTDB taxonomy): Bacteria > Desulfobacterota > Binatia > UBA9968 > UBA9968 > JAJPJQ01. The sequence continues at coordinate 142 of DASWFA010000759.1, read as the reverse complement.
CTCAGCCTCGACGAAGAGGCGCTCGAGCTGATGGCCGCGGCGGGGTTTTCGCATCTCAACCTGGCGCTCGTGAGCTCGGACAAGACGGTGCGCGAGACGACCAAGCGGCCGCACACGCTCGCGGCCTATTTGAAAGTGGTGG
>DASWFA010000758.1:0-5499 GCA_036394475.1 Binatia bacterium | reverse complement strand
GCGCGCGCCTTCACCTTGTCGCCCATCTCGTCGATCACCTTGGGCGAGGGGCCGATGAAGGTGACTCCCGCATCTTCGCACGCGCGGGCAAACTCGCTGTTCTCGGCGAGAAATCCGTAGCCCGGATGGACGGCGTCGGCGCCGCTCTTCTTGACCGCGTCCAGAATCCGGTCGATGGCGAGATAGCTCTCGGTGGAAGGCGGCGGCCCGACCAGATAGGCATGGTCGGCGTATTTGACGTGCAGCGATTCGCGGTCCGCCTCGGAATAGACCGCCACGGTCTCGATGTCGAGCTCGCGGCAGGCGCGCACGATGCGCACGGCGATCTCGCCTCGGTTGGCGATGAGGATGCGCTTAAACATACGAACCCAGGCATGAGGCAAGAGGCGTGAGGCCCGAGTAGGATTTTTCTTTCCTGTTGCCTCCCGCCTCGCGCCTCGCGCCTTCTTTAGAGCGGTATATTCCCATGCTTTTTGGGCGGGTTCTGGTCGCGCTTGTTCTTCAACATCTCGAGCGAGCGGATCAGCATCGGCCGCGTCTCCTCCGGATAGATCACCTGGTCGACGTAACCGAGCTCGGCGATTTTGAACGGATTGGCGAAGGTCTCGCGGTAGTTCGCCGCCAGCTCCTCCCTCGCCTTGACCGGGTCCTGGGCTTTTTCCAGCGCCTCGCGAAAGACGATGTTGATCGCGCCCTCGGGGCCCATGACCGCGACCTCTCCGGTCGGGTAAACCAGGTTGATGTCGCCTCGCAGATGCTTGCTCGACATCACGATGTAGCCGCCGCCGTAGGCCTTGCGGGTGATGACGGTGATCTTGGGCACCGTCGCCTCGGCGTAAGCGTAGAGGAGCTTGGCGCCGTGGCGGATAATGCCGCTGTATTCCTGCGTGGTCCCGGGCAAAAATCCCGGCACGTCGACGAAAGTCACGATCGGGAGGTTGAAGCAGTCGCAAAACCGGATGAAGCGCGCCGCCTTGACGGAGGCGTCGATGTCGAGGCAGCCGGCCAGATGGGCCGGCTGGTTCGCCACGATCCCGATCGATCTTCCGCCCAGGCGGGCGAAGCCGACCACGATATTGGCCGCGAAATCCCGCTGCACTTCGTAGAAGTATCCTTCGTCCACCACCGACCCGATCAGCTCTTTCATGTCGTAGGGGCGGTTCGGGTTGTCGGGAATCAGGTCGCGCAGCTTTTTTTCCCGGCGCGCCGGGTCGTCCTCCGTCGGATGGAACGGCGGCTCTTCCTGATTGTTGCTCGGGAGGAAGCTCATGAGCTCGCGGATCATGAGCAGGCACTGCTTTTCGCTTTCGACGGAAAAATGGGCCACGCCGCTCTTGGTGTTGTGCGTCTCGGCGCCGCCCAGCTCCTCCTTCGTGACCTCTTCGTGCGTCACCGCCTTGATCACGTCCGGCCCGGTGATGAACATGTAGCTGTTGGTCTTCAGCATGAAAACGAAGTCGGTGATCGCGGGGGAGTAGACCGCGCCGCCGGCGCACGGCCCCATGATGGCCGATATCTGCGGCACGACGCCGGAGGCCATGACGTTGCGCTGGAAGATCTCGCCGTAGCCCGCCAGGCTCGAGACGCCCTCCTGGATGCGCGCGCCGCCCGAGTCGTTGATGCCGATCACCGGCGCGCCGTTCTTCATCGCCAGGTCCATGACCTTGCAGATCTTCTCGGCGACCACCTCGCTCAGGCTGCCGCCGAAAACGGTGAAGTCCTGCGCGTAGACGTAGACCAGCCGGCCGTCGATCATGCCGTAACCGGTGATCACGGCGTCGCCGGGGATCTTTTTCTGATCCATGTCGAAGTCGGTGCAGGTATGAGTGCGGAGCCGGTCCAGCTCCACGAAGCTGTCGCGGTCGAGCAGAATGTCGAGGCGCTCGCGCGCCATGAGCTTGCCTTGCTCATGCTGCCGGCGAATCTTCTCTTCGCCGCCGGCCAGGTCGGCCTGTTGGTTAAGCTCCTTGAGCTTTTCCAGATTGTCCTTCGAAGCCATGACAGGCATTTTCTCCCGGGGTAGTGACATAATGAAATTCGGGGCATAATAACAGACCGGCTCCCCCTGTCAATACAAAAAGCTCGGTTCCCTTGATGTTCCCCTGTGAAATTGCTAGGTTAGCTTTCTTCCTATGCAGACAAAACAACCCTCTCTCCTGATCGTTTCCGCCAGCGAAACCGACGCCAACATGCTCTACGCCACCGGGTTCTTCGCCCCCGACCTGTTTATCTTTTTCGCCCACAGGGGGAGGAAGTGCCTCGTCATGAGCGACCTCGAGATCGACCGCGCCAAGCGCCAGGCGGATGTAGACCGCGTCCTCCCCCTCTCGCGTTACGTCTCCGAGCTCAGGAAGGACGGTAAGCCGGCCCCCACGACGGCCGACATTGTCGAGAGGATCTTCCGGGAAAAGGGCATCCGCCGGGTGGCCGTCCCGGCCAATTTTCCGACCGCTCTGGCCGACGGACTGAGAGCGAGAAAGCTCGTCCTGGAGGTGAAAAAAGACCCTTTCTTTCCCGAGCGCGAGAAAAAACGGGCCGAAGAGGTGCGGAAGATCCGCGATTCTCTGGCGGCCGCCGAATTGGGACTCGAAGCCGGCATTCGTACGCTTAAAAAAACGCGCATCGGCCGCGACCGCTACCTTTATATCGACGGCGCCCGGCTGACCTCGGAAAAGCTCAAGACCGTCGTCAATACCGCGATCATGGCCCAGGGCTGGGTGCCGAGCCACACGATCATCTCGTCCGGCGATCAGTGCGTCGACCCGCACAACGAAGGCAGCGGCCCGATCAAGGCCCACACCTCGGTCATCTTCGACATCTTTCCCCGCGGGCAAAAAACCGGCTACTTCGGCGACTTGAGCCGGACCGTCGTGCGCGGCCGGGCGTCCGACCGGCTGAAGCGGGCCTACGCCGCCGTCCAGGCCGGCCAGGAGATCGCCTACCGCGCGATCCGCCACGGCGCCAGCGGCCGGGAGATTCACCAGGACATTCTCGCCCTGTTCGAGCGGCGCGGCTTTCCCACCGGCAGGATCGGCGGCCGCATGCAGGGATTTTTTCATGGCACCGGCCACGGCCTCGGCCTGGACATCCACGAGCCGCCGCGCATCTCGCCGAGCGACGCCACGCTGCTCGCCGGCCACGTGGTGACCGTGGAGCCGGGACTGTATTACCTCGGCATGGGCGGCGTCCGGCTGGAAGACGTCGTGCTGGTGACGGAAAAAAGCAACCGCAAGCTCACGAGCGCGCCGCAGTTCCTCGAAATTTGATCGTTGCTCGCCGGCCCGAGGGTCTTTAGCCCTTGAACCTTTCCACCAAACCCTCGGACTTTTTTTCCGGCCCCAAGCCCCGCGTCATCGGCCACCGCGGCGCGGCGGGCGAGGCGCCGGAGAACACACTCGCTTCGTTCCAGCGGGCGCGCGCCGACGGCGCCGGCTGGGTCGAGCTCGACGTGCGCGCCAGCGCGGACGGCGAAGTGATGATCCTCCACGACGAGACGGTGGACCGGACGACCGACGGCCATGGTCCGGTGCGCGGCCTCAGCCTGGCAGAGATCAAACGCCTCGACGCCGGCTACCGGTTCACGAACGACGGCGGCGAGAGCTACCCCTACCGCGGGAAAAAGATCGAGATCCCGACGCTCGCCGAGCTTTTCGCCCTGCTGCCGGATATCCGAGCCATCGTCGAGATCAAGCAGGCGGACCCGCCCATCGTCGAGAAAGTCGTCGAGATTGCGCGCGCCGCGGGCAAAGAGCACGACATTCTCCTCGCCACTGAAGAGGACGGAATTATGCGCGACATCCGCGCCGCCCTCGGCGCGGGCGAGTTTATCGCCACCGGATTCTGCTACGGCGAAGTGGCGGGGTTCCTGGGATGGCTGGCCGGAGGGTGCGCGGAAAACTATCGGCCGGCGGGCCGGGCGATGCAGGTGCCCTGCGAGTATGCCGGCGTGACGCTGGTGAGCGCGGCGACGCTTACGGCCGCGCACGCGCTGGGACTGGAAATTTTCGTCTGGACGGTGAACGAGCCGTCCGAGATGGCGCGCCTCTTGGATCTCGGCGTGGACGGCATCATCACCGACTATCCCGGGCGCCTCCGGGCGATTCTCGATTCCAGGCCCGCAAAAAGCTGATGGGCGAGGAGTACGATAGGATCGGCGCGCTGATCGCGGGTCTCGATCAGGCCGACAAGAAGGCCGTCCGCGCCGCGGTCGACGCGCTGACCTCCATGTCCGCCGCCGCGCCGGAGATCGCGGAGAAACTCCGCGCGGCGCTGGCCGCCGCGCCGGCGGAAAAGCGCTGGCCGATCGCCTATGCCCTGGCCGAAATCGCGCCGCTCTCCGAACCCTGCCTCGAAGCGCTCGAAGCGGCGCTCGACTTTGCCGATCCCGACATCCGCTGGGCCGTGGCGCTGCTGCTGGTCCGCCTGGCGAAAAAGCCCGGCGCGGGCGCCGGCGCGCGCCTGATCGATCTCTGCAAAAACGGCACGCCGGCCCAAAGACGGATGGCGCTCTACTGCCTGCGCGACATCGGCGCGCCGGAGTTGATCGCGGCGCCGGCCGCCGCCGCGCTCGCCGATCCCGATCCGCTCGTCCGCGTCGCCGCGGCGGGGAGCCTCAGGACTTTTCCCGCGGTCGCCGAAAACTTGACAGAGATTTTGGCGGTACTCGTCGCGGGCGATCCGGATGCGCGGGTGCGCGCCGGCGCCGCCATCGCGCTCGGCTATCTGGAGGCGCCCGGCGAAAAGGTTCTGCAGGCGCTGGAAACCGCGACTCGAAGCGGCGAACCGAACCTCGCCAAGGCGGCGCGCGCCGCGCTGGAAAACCTTAGAAAACGATAAGTTAGGCCATCTCCGGCCGCCAGGAAGGAGCCGGATGCAAGGCGGCGCGAAGCCTCGCGCCGGAGCGTACAGCATTTAGCACGTGAGGAGCGAGGCTCAAGCGACAACGCAGAAGCGGCCCTTATCGGCGGCCGGAAATAAAAAGGGCCCGGCTCCTCCGATTGACAGCGGAGAAGCGCGGGCCCCGGTGACTGGGGGGAATTACAGGCCTGAGCCTGAACCCCCGTCAAACGAGTAGGCTCAGGACCTAAGTCCCAGCCACCTCACAGTCCGTACATTTGTCATTTATCACTGGACCACCTCCTTTCCCTGTTGACTCCATTTTACGAAAGCGGCCCCTTCAAGTCAATAAAAAAGAGGCGTTAGGCGGCCGGCAACCGGCGGCGCCTGTTTTTTCATTCCGCCTACCCCCCACAGCCGATGAAGCTGATCTGCCGTCCGGTTTCCTTGTCGCGCCGGTAGGAAAAAAAATCCTCCGCCGCGCACGACGTGCACGGGCCCACGGTGTAAATCTGCGCCGAAGGCACGCCGGCGTCCGCGAGCAGCCGGCGGTTCAGCTCTCGCAAATCGAGGAACCGCCTGCCGGCGCGCGACTGGAGCGCCGCGGCGGCGAGGCCGCCCCACTTTGCGACCAGCGGGCCGGCGACGTCGGCGCCGATCTCG
>DASWFA010000757.1:0-2691 GCA_036394475.1 Binatia bacterium | reverse complement strand
CCCCCGCCTCAAAAAAGCGCTCGCCGCCGGGCGGATCGACGGCGAGGTCCGCTCGGCCTATCCGGTCTATTTTTCGCCCCGGCGCTCGTTCGGCGACGGCTTTTTGCTCGCCGGGGACGCCGCGCGCGTGACCGAGCCGGTGACCGGCGAAGGGGTCTACTTCGCCTTGAAGAGCGGCCAGTTGGCCGCCGAAGCGGCGGACGCGGCGTTCCAGCGCGGCGACCTCTCGGCGCGCGGGCTCTCCGGCTACGCCGCGGCCTCGCGCGCCGCGCTCGCCCGGCGCCAGGGCGTCAACCGGCTGATCCGCGCCATGGTCCTGCGCTCTTATCTGCTGACGCCGCTGATCCGTCTGGCGCCGAAAAACAATTTTCCCATCAACACGCTGGTCCGTCTCGTCTGCCGGATCGATCCTTGACCTATCGTCGAGGAACCGAATAGAATTGCCGCCATCGATGAAAAAAGAGTTCACAGCCGCCGAGGCGAAAGCTCTCGGCCCGTTTTTTACCAACCTCTCCGGGCACGTCTTCGGCCTCAAGCTGCCGCAGGAGGTCGCGGGGGCGCTCTTCTCGCGCTACAGCCGGTCGGCGAAAAGCCTGCGCCGGACTTTTCTCGACGAGTTTTTGGGCGATCCCGAGCTGGCGCTGCAAGACCTGCTCGCCGGCGCGGTCCCGTCCGGCGATCAGAGCGCGGCGCTCAAAAAGGCGCGCGCCTTCTACGACCGCGTGCTGGTCGGCTACGGCGACGACTCGGTGGCGCAGCTCGGCGCGGCGCACCTCGCCTGCGAGAACATCTCCAACGTCGCGGCGAACCTCCTGGAAGACGCGCGCATCGGCATCGCGCCGCTGGAAAAATCGACCCGCTACGTGCGCTTCGACCAGAAGGATGCGGGCGGAAATTTTCTCTTCTACCGCGAGCCCCGGATCATGGCCTCGCCGCACCGCGAGGCCTACCTGGAGGTCATGAACCTCCTGTTCGAGACCTACTCGCGCCAGATCGAGCCGATGATCAAATTCGTCGGAGACTCGCTGCCGATCGGGCAGATCGAGCTGCGCCATCCCGGGAGCGGCGCGCCGCTCGCCTACGCCGAGGCCGAAAAAGACGACAAGCTCAAGAAATGGGCCGAGAGCGCCTACCGGTCGACTATAAGGACGCAGGCGTGCGACATCCTCCGCGGCTATCTGCCCGCGGCGACGCTCACCAACGTCGGCTTTTTCGGCGTCGGCCAGGCCTTCGAGTATCTCATCACCAAGCTCTATTCGAACGAGCTCGGCGAAGCCAAGAGTCTGGCCCAATCGATGCGCGGCGAGCTCGACCAGCTCATCCCTTCGTTCGTCAAGCGGGCGCAGGCGAGCGAGTATCTCTCCGACACATACCGCGCGACCCGATCTCTGGCTCACAAGCTGGCGCGGACGCAACCCGACAACTCGCAAAAGCCGGTGACGCTCGTGGATTACGACCCGCAAGCGGAAGATAAAGTCCTCGCCGTCATTCTCTATCCCCACCTGCGACAATCGCTGGAGCAGCTTAGAGGCGTCGTGTCCACATTATCGCCGGAAGATCGCCAAAACGTTTTAGAAGAGTATTTAGGCCGCCGGCGGCATAGAAGAGACAAGCCGGGCCGGGCGCTGGAGAACGCTTACTATTGCTTCGATGTCGTGGGTAACCTGGGCCTCTATCGCGACCTCCACCGCCACCGCATCCTGACCCAGGAGCGCCAGGATTTTACGACGGCTCACGGCTACGACACGCCCCTGGAGATCGAAGCGGCCGGCTTCAAGGCCGACTTCGACCGGGCGATGGAGAAAGCCGCCGCCCTCTACGACAAAATTCAGGCGGAGTTTCCGCTCGAGGCGCAATACGTCGTGCCCTTTGCTTTTAAGATCCGGTGGTACATGACGCTGAACCTGCGCGAGGCGGTGCACATCGGCGAGCTGCGCACGATGCCGCAGGGCCATCCCGACTACCGCTTCATCGTCCAGGAGATGTGGCGGAAGATCGCCGCGGTCCACCCGGCGCTCGCGCGCGCGGCCAGATTCATCGACTGGAAGACCTATCGCCTCGGCCGGCTCCAGTCCGAGATGCGGACGGAATACAAAAAATCGTCCCTGGAGTGAGGCCATGCCGGTCGTCGCCGCGTTGCTCTTTCTCCTGCTTTTCGCCTCTCCCGCCCAGGGCCAGGTCAAGCTGCAATCGGCCTATTCTTCGATCGCGATCGGACAGTCGCTCATCTGGATCACCAAAGAGGCGGGAATCTTCAAAGAGAACGGCCTCGACGTGCAGCTGCTTTTCATCGGCAGCTCGACCACGGTCACGCAGGCGGTGCTCGCCGGCGACGTGCCGATCGTCCTCATGGCCGGCTCCAGCGCCATCAACTCCGCCCTCTCCGGCTCCGACCTGGTGCTGCTCGCGAGCACGAAAAAAGAGCCGGCGCAGTCGTTCCTCGTAGTGTCGAAGGAGATCAAAAGCGCGGCGCAGCTCAAGGGCAAGAAGCTCGCCGTGAGCCGCCTCGGCGCGTCGTCGGATTTTCTCCTGCGCTACCTGCTCAAGAAAATGGGCCTCGCGCCCGACCGCGACGTCACGGTCGTCCAGGTCGGCAGCTCGCCCGTGCGCGTGGCGGCGCTCGTCAATGGGGCGATCGACGGCACCGCGCTGACGTTCGAAGAGATGCTGGTGGCGAAAAAACTGGGCTTC
>DASWFA010000756.1:0-2241 GCA_036394475.1 Binatia bacterium | reverse complement strand
AGATACGGCTTGAGCGCGGATCTTGTCTACATAAGCTCCGGAGCCATAGTCATCCAGGCGCTGGTCGCGGGCAGTGTCCACGCCGGGCTGGGCGCGAGCAACGCCGTGGTGGCGGCCATACTGAAAGGCGCGCCCATCGTGGCCCTGGCGAGCGATACGAGCCGGCCTTCCATGTCCTTGTGGGTTCAGCCCGACATCGTCCGGCCCGAGCAGTTGGAAGGCAAGACCGTGGCGATCACCCGATACGGCTCGACGACGGATTTTATCGGCCGCCTGATGCTGAAGAAGATCGGCCTTGAAGGTAAGGTCAACCTGCGGCCGTTCGGGGGCGGCGTCGAGGCGGATGTCGGTTTTCGGAGCCGGCAGGCCGATGGCCGGGTATCGACGCAGTCCCCCGGACCGCAGGCCAGAAAGCTGGTCGATGGGGCGGACCTCCAGATCGCGTTCTCGTCGGATTTCCTGGCGGTCGGCAGCGAATTCTACAAGAGATCTCCGAAGTCTGTCGAGGGAATCATGCGGGCTTACGTCGACGGCGTGGCCGGACTTCGAACGCGGAAGCAGAAGGCGCTGGAAGTGTTGGGAAAGTATCTGCGGCAAAGATCCGGGTCGCCGGAAATCCATTACGAGTATATTCTCAAATACTTCGACCGGGTCCCGCGCGTCGATCCGGCGGCCGTGGAAACCATTTTCGCCATGCTCGGCCATTCCGGCCCGGCGCCGAAAATTTTCGACAACAGCATCATCGATAAGCTCGTCCAGGAAGGCTTTACCGAAAAACTTTACAGATAGGAGCCCCAAACGATGGCCGAGGAAACACAGCGGGTCTTGGACTTGATCGATAAAGAAGCGGCGGCAGAGCTCCTCACGGATCTCGTGAACATCAGCAGTCCGACGGGAGAAGAAGGGGAGATTGGAAAATATCTCGCCGGCCGGTTCGAGAGCGCCGGATTGAAGACCACGCTTCAAGAGCCCGATCAGGACCGCTACAACGCGGTCGGCGTGCTGGAGGGCGACGGCTCCGGCCTCAGCCTCATGTTCAACGGCCACCTGGATACGTCGTTCACCGGCAGGGAAAAAACCGGGCTGAAGGGCGGCTACGGCCTGCTCCCGACCGTATCTTCCGGGTCGAAGGCGGTTGTGGAAGACGGCAGGATTTACGGTCTGGGCGCCACGAATATGAAGGGCGGCGTGGCGGCTTTTACGCTGGCCGCCGAAGCGATCAAGAAATCGGGCGCGAGGCTGCGCGGCGACCTCACCGTCGCGGGAGTCGTCGGGGAGATCATCATGGCGCCGGTCGACGAGTATAAGGAAGCCAAGCTCCGCGGCTACACCCGGGGGACCCACTATCTCGTCACGCACGGCTTCGGCGCGGATATGGCTGTCGTGGCCGAGCCGACCGGAAGCGTCGTCCGCCTGGGCCATTTTGGGCCGCAGTGGGTGAAGATATCGACTTACGGAGTCACCGCGAACACGGTTTACTCGGGCGAAGTCATGAGCCCGATCGACCGGATGCTGAAGATCATCCAGGCCCTGAAGGATTGGACTCCCGTCTACCAGGAGAAGATCTACCAACGGTATCCCCACATGAAGACCAAGCCGGTGGTGCGCATCTCGGCGATCAACGGCGGCACGCCGTGGAGACTGGCAAGACCGGCCGGGATCTGCAGCCTGTATGTAGACATCAGGACCAAGCAGGCCCCGGCCGAGTTGAAGCGGGAGATCGTGCAGATGCTGAATCGCCTCAAAGAGGACGCGAAGCGCGGCGATCCGGAATTCGACTTCGAGGTCGAGTTTTACCTGACGCAGCCGGGCGCGGAGGTGGCGCCCGACCACCCGCTTGTCGCCTCCATTCGGACGGCGCACAAGGCGGTCTACCGCGAGGACGCCGAGAACGTCTACGGCGCGATCGACTCCGACGCCAGCGTTCTCACGCACTTCGGGATTGCGGCCATCAATTACGGCCCGAGGCCCAGGGACGCTTCGACCAGGACCGGCGGGCGGGAATATCAGAACATCGAAGACGTCGTGAGCGTGGCCAAGGTCTTTGCGCTTTTGGCCCTGGACGTGTGTAACCGGCTGGCCCCTTAGCCGGCCGCTCGCCGGGACTCGCCGGCATATTTTTTTTCAAACGTAAAATCCTTGCAACACCGCCGCCGACGTTATAGGTGTCGACCGACCGGCCGGTAGAACCGGAGAGACATTCGGCGGCCATGGTGCCGGCGTCCGTCATGAAGTAGATCA
>DASWFA010000755.1:0-5125 GCA_036394475.1 Binatia bacterium | reverse complement strand
GGGCTCGCCCGCCGAGCGGCGCGTTTACATCACGATCACGGTCGTGATGTGGCTCGCCGTCTATGTCCTGCACGAGCCGGTGCCCGGCCTGGCGCTGGAGCCTTCCGGCTGGATCGCCTTCGCCGGCTGCGTGCTTTTCCTGTGGGCCTTCTTCAGCTTTTTCGAAGGCATCACCTTCGACCTGATCGACGGACTGCTCGGCGTGCCCGGCGCGGCCGGCGCCTATTCGCACGGCCCGGAGACGCCGCTCTTCACCGAGGGCGCCTACGCGCGCGTGCGCCACCCGCAATACCGCGCCTTCATCCTCGCCTCGCTCGCCTCGCTGCTCATCCACCCGCACATGGGGCAGCTGTTCTGGACGCTGATGCTGGGCGGCACGTTCATCGCTTTCATTCCGGTCGAGGAGGCGCAGCTCCTCAGCGCGCGCGGCGACGACTACCGCCGCTACGCCGAGCGCACGCCCTGGAGACTCTTCAAAGGCTTCTGGTAAGCCGCAGCGCGAGCGTCGCACCGGGAGGAGACACCGTGGCGGAAAAAATAGTTTCCATGCACGCCGCCTATAAAAGCGGCAAAGAGATCGTCGACGGGTTCATCGCCCGGCCCAACACGAGCGAGCCGAGGAGCGCGATCGTGCTCGTCCACGGCTACCGCGGCGTGGACGACGGCCAGCGCGCGGTCACGCGCCGGTTCGCCAAAGAGGGCTTCGTCGCGCTCTCGCCCGACCTGTTTCACGGCAAGATCTATTCGACGCCCGAATCCTGCGCGCTGGCGAAGACCTCGCTCGATGTCGGACCCGCGGTCGAGAAGATCATCGACGGCGTCGCCTATCTCCGCCGGCTGCCGTTCGTCGGCAAAAAGAAAATCGCGCTGATGGGGTTTTGCATGGGCGGCGGGCTGGCGCTTTACGCGCTGGCCAAATCGAAGAGCTTCGCCGCCGGGGTGATCTACTATCAAAGCCTGTTTCCCGACCCGGAGGAGCTCCGCGGCATCCGAGCGCCGCTCCAATGCCACTACGGCACGGAGGACCACAACACGACCAGGACCGAGATCGAAATGTTCCGCGAGACGCTCGACCGCTACGGCAAGAAACACGAGATCCACATCTATGAAGGCGCGCACCACGCCTTTCTCAACAACCCTTCGGGGAAAATCGAGGCGAACCGGAAGGCGGCGGAGGAGTCGGTGGCCAAAACCTGCAAGTGGCTGAGGAAGACCCTGGCGTAAGTCTATATAAACGCGCCGCGGACGAAGCAGCTTTCGAGCGGCAGCTCTTTTTTCATCAGCCCCTGCTCGATTTGATAGCGGTTCAGCGCCTGCATCGTGCGCTTCTCGATGTCGCCGAGGACGCACGCGTAGGGGTCCTCGCCGACCACCGCTTTTTCCTTTTCGTACCCCTCGATCTCGTCGCGCTTCATGTATTTCGGCCCGAGCCGCTTCGCCTCGCGAAACGCCTCGACCAGCTTGGCGGGCAGGTCGGGATATTTTTCCGCGGTCTCCTCTTTGATGGCGATGAGATGGATGATCGGGTAGAGCCGGGTCTTCTTGAGCCAGCGGATCACCTCGTCCGTATCGTCGAACAGCGGCTTGACGCCGGGAAACTCGCCCATGGCTTTCGGCAGCGTGCCGCCGCCGAAGATGCCGTAGTGGCCCATGTCGCCGGCGACCAGCGCGGCGTGGAGCGCGCCTTCGCTCACCAGCTTGGCGAGCACCGCCTTTTCCTTGCCGAACGGCGTCGGCGGCTCGAGCCGCTCCACTTTGACCGGCAGGTCCTGGCCGATGAAGACCTCTTTGCCGGAGACGTACCAGCTCATCTCCGTCGTCTCGAGGCCGTGCTCGTCGAGCAGGTAGCCGCGCTCCCAGACCACCGCGGTCGCGCCGTAGCGAAAGCAGCCGATTTTTTTCCCCCGCAAATCCTCCGGGCGGGAAAGCCCGCCTTCCGCGTAAAAAATATTCCGCTGGCGCGGGCCGCGCTCGAAGAACACCGGGAGCGCGAGGAAAGGCCGGCCTTTTTCCCGCGTCCGCTGAAACGTCGCGGCGGAATATTCGCCGACGTCCCATTCGCCCTGGGCGAAGCGGTAGTGGCGCTCTCCGGGCGAGGCGAACTCGTGCGTGATGTCGAGCTCGTAGCCGTCGAGCGGCACGTCGCCGTCGATGATCGCGCGCGTGCGCGGGTGAAAGGGAAGACCCATCGTGATGCGCGGCTTGGCGGCCATGTCACCTCCCGTTGTCGATCAGGGGCAAAAGCCCGGCGAGACTGCGGACCCGCGGAAAAGAGTTGGATTTCACTCTGGCCTTGCGGTCGAGGAGCACGCCGGTGAGCCCCGCGTTCCGCGCGCCCGCGGCGTCTTTCTCCGGGCTGTCGCCGACGTGGAGCGCCTCGCCGGCCTTGGTCCGGTGGCGCGCGAGGGCCTGGTGAAATATCTCCGGCGCCGGCTTGGCGTAGCCGGAGCGGCTCGAGATGACGATCGACTCGAAATGGGACGCGACGCCGAGGCCGTGCAGGATTTCAAACAGCCGCGAATCGAAATTCGAGATCACGGCGAGCTGGAGCCCGCGCTGTTTGAGCGCGGCGAGCGTGTCGACGGTCTCGGGAAAGAGCCGCCAGGAGCCGGCGCGGCCGAAGTAGGCGAACAGCTCGGTGAAGTAATCGTCGTAGCGCTCGAACCGGCCGTAGGGCGCGAAGACCCGCCGGACCGTTTCTTTCCACCAGGCGCGCTCGAGAGCCTGAATCTCGCCGCTCCCGGCGTCGGGAAAGGCGAGCGGCGGCGCCGAGCCGAAGCAGGCGCGAAAGCGCGTCGATATATCGGCCGCCGGCACGCTCATGCCGTGGCCCGCGGCGATCAGCGCGTAGCTCTCGCCCACCGGCCGGACCGGCCGCATGAGCGTCCCCGCGGCGTCGAAAAAGATGGTTTTAAAAGGCATGGAAATTCAAGGCGAGAGGCGCGAGGCGGAAGGCGAGAGGGAAGAGCATTTCTTCCTCATGCCGGTCGCCCAGGCCTCATGCCTTTTCTTGCAACTCCGCCATCTTCCATTATAATGTGATCTGATGCAAGGCAAGGACGCGCTGCTGATTATCGACGTGCAGAACGACTTTTGCCCCGGCGGCGCGCTCGCGGTCAGGGACGGCGACGAGGTCGTCCCGGCGCTCAATCGCTACATCGAGAAATTCGAAAAATCCGGGCTGCCGATCTTCGCCACGCGCGACTGGCATCCCGAAAAGACCGGCCACTTCAAGGCCTACGGCGGAACTTGGCCGCCCCACTGCATCCAGGGGACGAAGGGCGCCGAGTTCCGGGCGGATTTGCGGCTCCCTCCGGGCGCGGTGGTCGTCTCGACCGGGACGGCCCCGGACGACGAGGGCTACTCCGGCTTCGACGGGAGCGACGCGAGCGGCGCCGGTTTGGCGGACCTTTTGCGCCGCCGCGGCGTCGAGCGGATTTTCGTCGGCGGGCTCGCGACCGACTATTGCGTCAAGCACACGGTCCTCGACGGCCTCAACCAAGGCTTCAAGGTCGTCTGGCTGGAGGACGCCTCGCGCGGCGTGAATTTGCAGCCCGGCGACGCGGAGCGGGCGGCGGCGGAAATGCGCGGGGCCGGCGCCGGGAAGTCGACCGGCGCGGAAACGATTTCCCCGGAGTGACGCATTCGATGGAAGAAGGATTTTTCACGCCGGAAAGCGCGCTCTGGCGCGTCGACCGCGAGCTGGCGCTCCTCCTCGGCGGCGGCCGGGCGCTCTTGATGCAGGTCGCGCACCCCAAAATCGCCGCCGGAGTCGCCGAGCACAGCCGCTTCTTGAGCGATCCGCTGAAGCGCCTGACCGGGACCATGGCGACGATGTGGTCGATCGTCTTCGACGACCGCCCCCGGGCCGAGGCCGCGCTCGGCCGGCTGGAAAACATCCACCGGCGCGTGCGCGGAACGGTTCAGGAGCCGGGCGCGCCGCCGCCGGGCGCGCCCTATAGCGCCGGCGACGCCGACCTGCGGCTCTGGGTGCACGCGACGTTGATAGATTCCGCCCTCGTGACCTACGACCGCTTCGTGCAGCCGCTCTCCGCCGGGGAACGGCGCCGGTACTACGAGGACAGCAAAAAGCTCGGCATCCTGCTCGGCGTCAAGGAGGCGAAGCTTCCCGACTCCTACGAAGAGTTCGTCGAATACATGGCGGCGACGATCCAATCCGGCGCGCTCGCCGTCGGCCCGACCGCGCGGGCGCTGGCGCGGGCGGTGCTCCATCCCGCGCCCTGGTTTTTGAAAACCGTCGCGCCGCTCCACGCGTTCATCACGGCCGGCCTGCTGCCGCCCGAGCTCCGGCGGGCGTACGGCCTTTCGTGGAGCGGGAGGCGCGAGCGGGCGCTCCGGTTCGTGGCGGGCTCGACGCGCGCCGCCCTGCCCCTTGTGCCGGCGATTATCCGCGTCGTTCCGCGCGCGCGCGCCGCCGAAGCGCGGGCGGGCTGATGGATTTCGCGGATCGCGATCGGCAGAGCGCGACGACGGCGCCGCTCGGACGCGAGTCTTCCGGGCGCAGGCAATGGGCCTCTGCCTTGAAGGGTTTCTCAACGTTCGTGCCGGAACAAAACGAGGCGGCTTCGGCGGCCGATTTGCCAAGGATCACAAAAGTCATCGCAACTTTACGCTCAGGCGCCTGCGGTCTTCATTCTCGCATCCTCGCGGCGCCGGGGGAGAATCGGCACCGCGCGGTTCCGGCAGGCGGATAACGGCGAACAAAAAAAGGAAAATCCAAGTGGCAGAAAACGATTATAACGAAGAGCTCGAGACCGCGGAGCGGGCGGCAAGGGAAGCGGGCGCGGTCGTGATGGGTTATTACGGCAAGAAGTATCACATCGAACAGAAGAGCAAGAACAACCCGGTCACGGTCGCCGACCTCGAGGCGAACCGCAAGATCCAGGAAGTCCTTTTGGGCCGTTATCCCGAGGACGGCTGGCTCTCCGAGGAGAGCAAGGATAACTCCGACCGGCTCCGCGCGCCGCGCGTCTGGATCATCGATCCGATCGACGGCACGAGGGAGTTCATCGAAGGCATCCCGCAGTTCAGCATCTCGATCGGCCTCGCCGTGGCGGGGCGGCCCGTGGTCGGCGTGGTTTATAACCCGGCGCAGGAAAAGTTT